>DAOORH010000142.1:0-1832 GCA_035389145.1 Cellvibrio sp. | reverse complement strand
CTTTTGTTGCGAAAATCCCGTCCTCATCTACGCTGTAATACAACTGCAATATAGCCACAACATAATGCGCGCCAGAACGCTACAAATGCTTATGCGTCGCGTCAGTAGTTTATGTTATGACCATATCTATTAAAACCTTAGGGGACAACCTCATGAAAAAAGCTCTTTTACCTTTGTTGATCGCTTCACTCGTACCTACCGCTGCATTTGCTGATGTTGTTGTTTACGGTAAAGCAAACGTAGCTTTGCAATCTACCGACAAAAATGTTGGCGGTACTTACACTGAAGTAGTGAGCAATGCTTCACGTATCGGTTTGAAAGGCAGCGAAAACATTAACGACGATTTGAAAGTTATTTACCAATTTGAATATCAAACTCGTGTAGATGACGGTTCAAACAGCCAAACTTGTACCGCTACATCTACTAGCGTTACCACTACCCCAGCAGCGACTACCAAAACGACTACTACTTGTAGCGTTTCTGGCCAAACCTTCTCTCAGCGTAACATTTACGTTGGTTTGAAAGGCTCTGGCGGTACCGCAATGATTGGTATGTTTGATACCCCGTTTAAATTGGCCCAAGAAAAAGTTGACTTGTTCAACGACTACATTGGCGATATCGCAGCTGTATTACAAGGTGAAACTCGCGCTAAAAACATCGTTCAGTACTCAACCCCAGCGTTTAACAATATTACCGTTAACGTGGCTTATATTAACGCTGAAAAAGACGCAACCAATGTAGATAACGGCTATTCAGCGTCTGTCGTGTACAGCACCAAAGCAGTGTACTTAGCCTTGGCTACCGATAGCAATGCAGCTAGAGCAAGCGGCGCAGTAGCTTCTCCTATGGATACAGACATTCTGCGCGCTGTAGGCCGTTTCAATGTTGGCCCAGTTGTACTGGGTGCAATGTGGGAAACCTATGACAATGGCGTAATTGATGAAGATGGCTACATGGTTTCTGCACAATGGAATGTGAATGACAAGTGGGCATTGAAAGTTCAAAACGCTAGCTCTGATATGGTTCAAATGGGCACTGATCAAACCAGCCTTGGCTTAGATTACAAATTATCAAAAGCTGCTAAAGTGTTTGGTTACTACACCATGGTTGAAGACGAGCGTGCTGCAGTTGCAAGCCGCGCAGACGACAAGTATCTTGCTGTTGGTCTTGAGCTGAACTTTTAATTTCTCAGAGCATCGAGTAATTGTTGTTTGATGTCTAGTTATTGCAATTAGATATCTGGAAGGGTGCTTAGGCACCCTTTTTTATTGGGTGCAAATATTCTTTACAAAGTGATATTTTTACACAGTGATTTTTTGCAGCGTGACTTTTTAGAGGAGCAACATATGTGGTTTAAGCTAACGTTTTTAAGTTCACTGGCGCTGGTGTGTTCATTGGCATTTGCGGAAGAAATGCCTGAGTGTGGTTCGGCTGTTGACGCGGCCGATCGCTTAGCGCCAGATTCCGATAAGCACTGTGACTACACTAAAACTGGTTTGAATGGAGTTTTACATAAGGCTTTGTCGGGCAAAAAAAATACGGGTGAAGAGAGTGCAGAGCCAGCAGCTCAAAATATCAACGAACAGAGAACAGATATAGCTGCAGATAAGCTTATCGCGAAGGGTGAGTTTAATTCCCCGCAACAATTACAGACTGTAAAATTTAGTTTACTCGGAGCGGCAGCTGCGAAATGCCCTAAGGGGTTTGTAATGGAATCTGAGCAATATGTGCCCTCAGCGACTAAAGCTATGAGGCTTGAGCTCATCTTTCATTGTCTTTGATATTGATTGCTAAATCTAAATCTCTATCAGTTACAATTGTCACTTATGGTA
>DAOORH010000141.1:0-8054 GCA_035389145.1 Cellvibrio sp. | reverse complement strand
TGGGCAGGATTATGTTTGCTAGGTGCGGTGTTTTTTATATTTAGGGAAAAGATGTTTTCGTAAAAAAACACCTCTCCCCTTGCTTAAGCGGGAGAGGTGAAACTTCTCATTAGCTATTTAACACTCACCTCTTCACGCAAACGAATATCAGCACTGGATGCCCCCACTTGCAATTGATATTTACCGCTATCAACCACATAAGCCTTTTTCTCTGCATCGTAAATCGTGAAATCCTTATCCGGTTTCACACTGAATTTAATTTCACGCGTTTCGCCTACAGGAATATGTACACGCTCTAGGCCACGAAGTTCTCTTAACGCGCGTTCATGTTTTGGGTTGAGCGGTGCTACATACAACTGCACCACCTCATCGCCCGCCACTTTTCCGGTGTTTTTCACTTTCACAGAAATGTCGATGCTTTCATTTGCTTTGATTTTTTTATCGCTTACCTTTAGAGAAGAGTAAGCAAACTGGGTGTAGGACAACCCATAACCAAACGGATACAAGGGTTCGCCGGTAAAATAACGATAGGTGCGATTTTTCATGGAGTAATCGTCAAACGCTGGTAACTTTTCGTTTGCTTTATAGAAAGTTACCGGCAAACGACCTGCGGGATTTTCTTTGCCAAATAAAACATCGGCAACTGCATTGCCACCGCGTTGGCCGGGGTACCACGAGAGCAAAATCGCTGGCAGATTTTGTTGTGCCCAATCAACAGCCATTGCAGAACCTCCCGTTAACACCAACACAACAGGCTTGCCTGTGGCATGGAGTTTTTCCAGCATTGCTTGTTGAATTTGTGGGAGGCGCGTATCGGTGCGATCGCCACCCGCAAAGCCGGGATAAATCACTTTCATTTCTTCGCCTTCTACATCGCCCGTTAAGCCGCCAACAAATAAAATGACATCTGCAGCCTGCGCTATTTCTAAAGCTTCTTCTGCTGTTGGTTTGGCACCGGGCATACGCCACGACAAACGCACTTCTGCATCGCGAATACCTTCAAAATACTCAAACTTAATTGCATATTTTTTATTGGCCTCTAAATCTATAGCAACCGATTGGCTTTGTAGGCGATCTGCTAGCGCCCAAGAATCCAATACTTTTTTGCCATCAATAAATAGGCGGAAGCCATCATTTGCGCCCACATTTAATTCATAGCGACCAGAAACGGGCGGTAACAGCACGCCCGTCCAACGCACACTGAACTCATCTTTTTCCATTGCATTTGCAGCCAGCTCACCGCGTGCAATCAAGTTGTCAGCGGGTGAGCTTCTATCCCAACGGAAACCCACGCGGGCATCTACGCGCGTGAACACCGGCGTACCCGCCAGCTCTTGGCCACGGAAATATTCGCCTTTCAAACCCTGCTCGGTGGATTGCGCATTGGGGCGTAAATATTGCGCATCAATGAGTGGCGCTGCTCGCGGGTCTTCGCGGCCTTCAACCAAATCCACACCGCGAGCATAGGTAATTTGCGTACCGGCTGGCGCGGCCGCTTTAATACCTTGCAATATAGTGACGGGATTTGCGGGTGTGCCGTAGTAGTTACCCAAGAGCGACATAATTTCATCTGCAGTTGGGCCAATGACAGCAATTTTTTTAATGTCATTTGAGAGTGGTAACAGCTTATTATTTTTCAGTAACACTATAGATTTCTGTGCGGCGCGATATGCAACTGCATCGTGCGCCGGCGCTTGATTCACTGAATATGGAATTCTTGCCCAGCTCACTTTATCGGCCGAATCAAACATGCCAAGCTGAAAACGCGTGAGCATTAAACGCGTTAACGATTTATCAATTTCCGCTTCAGTGATTAATCCTTTTTTCACTGCTACTGTTAGCGCGTGATAGGTTTTGCCACAGTTAAGATCGTCGCCGGTTTTAACGGCAAGTGCGGCCGCCTCTTCTGCAGTGGCGACAATTTTGTGGTATTTGAAAATATCTTCTACTGAATCGCAGTCAGACACCACATAGCCTTTAAAGCCCCAGTCTTTACGCAAAATTTGGTTAAGCAAACGTTCGCTTGCAGACGCAGATTCGCCGTTAACGCGATTGTAAGCGCCCATTACCGACACAACACCAGCATCCTGCACAAGCGCGCGAAACGCGGGGAGATAAGTTTCGTAGAGATCGCGTTCACTGGGGTAAACATCAAAGTAGTGGCGATCTGCCTCTGGCCCAGAATGCACAGCAAAATGTTTGGCGGTGGCATCCAACTTGCGATAAGTACCATCGCTTTGCTGCAAACCTTTTACAAATTCAACGCCCATGAGCGATGTTAAAAAGGGATCTTCGCCATAGGTTTCTTGCCCGCGTCCCCAACGAGGGTCGCGAAAGATATTGACGTTAGGCGACCAGAAGGTCAGACCTTGGTAGCGCGCATGGGAACCCTGCCGCACAAAATTATGATGCTTGGCACGACCTTCATCGCTAATCACCTGCGCCACATCGCGCATTACATTTTTATCAAAACTTGCGGCCAAACCAATCGCCTGCGGGAACACAGTCGCCGAACCAGCGCGCGCCACACCATGCAAAGCTTCATTCCACCATTCATAGGCAGGAACACCTAGGTGAGGAATGGCAGGAGCCTCGTTTAACATTTGCGCTACTTTTTCTTCCAGTGTCATGCGCGCCACCAAATCCTTGGCTCGTTCATCAAAACTTAGGCTCGAATTTTGATAGGGCAATTGTTCAGCAGCGAAGGCATTAGCCGTAAACGCACCCAAGAAGATGACTGCAATGAACCTCGCAGCTCGAATTGTGTTCAACATAAGTTGCCCCAGTAAGTTGTTGGTATTAAACGGTAATGGTCACACAAGCCCACTCTTGCACACAAGCCTATAAATCATTAAATATTATATTTTCCCTCCCCCCAAACAACGACGAGCGCGCTAATTTGAACTATAACTAGATAACATCATAAACAAGTAACGTCATTTCACCCTGACCCCGTCTAATTAAGCATACAACAGGGGCAACTGAGGAATAAGTCGTGTCAGACAGTTCGCCATCACCCTCTGATGCCGAGGTCATACTAGGCTCCGTAAAAAGAAAAATCAGCAAACGCCTCACGCAAGTGCTGCGCGCGACCCAGTGCGCGCTTGTCTTGGTCGCCCTAAACACTATTTTCATTAACAAACTGAAAGATTGCGCCATTCTTTTAGGCACAACGGTGTTTTTATTTTCAGTAGATTGGGCAATTTATAAAAAAAGAATCCCACTCGCCTCCAGCATTTTATTAATTACACTTACCATTATGCTGTCTTATCTTGCATGGATTGGGAGCGGTATTCGCGATAGCGCCATGATTGGATATTGCGGCGTATTAATTTTTGCGGCCATGCTCGGCAATAAACGCCTTTTGGCAAGCTTAATGGCGTTAATGATCGCAATGTGTGTACTGCTTATTTATGGCAATACCAGCGGTTGGCATATCAACACAATTGAGCCCACCAATATTTTTACCGGTGCCATTGTTATTATTGTTCTTGGCGTTATTGGATTTAGTGTTTGGTTGATGGCACATGATTACCGCACCGCACTGGATGAGATAGCGCACGAAAATACCTTAGTTCATGATGCCAAATTAAAAATTGAACACATGGCAATGCATGATCAACTCACCGCCTTGCCCAACCGCAATATGGCGCGCTTTAGATTTCAAGAATCCTATAATTTAGCGCAGACAAACAACCAGCCCTTAGCCATTATCTTTATTGATTTGGATAATTTAAAACCGATTAACGATTCACTTGGTCATCAAGCAGGCGACGCCATATTAAAAGAAGTGTCTCAGCGTTTAAACCACATTGCCAATCATCAACACATTGTGTGTCGTTATGGTGGCGATGAATTTATTATGATATTGCAAAATATTCACAGCGCAGAGGATGCATCCGCTACTGCCATGATTATTTTGCACACCATATCGCAACCTTTTTTTATTAAGAATATTGAACTCAATTGTACCTGCTCTATCGGCATAGCCATGGCGCCACGCGACGGCAATGATCTGGACACACTGATTAAAAAAGCTGATATCGCCATGTATCAATCAAAAGATTCAGGGCGCAATAGCTTTCGTTTTTTTGATGTCGCCAACAGCCACAACATGTTTGAGCATTTGAATTTAGCGACTAGCATGCGTAAGGCGCTCGCCGAAAAGCAATTCCTGCTTTACTACCAACCTAAAATAAATTTACACGACCATTCTCTATTTGGTTTTGAAGCCTTAATTCGCTGGCAGCACCCACAGTACGGATTTATTTCACCCGAAACCTTTATTTCTTTGGCGGAGTCTTCGGGCGTCATTGTCCAACTTGGCGAGTGGGTAATTAACGAGGCATGCCAACAAGGTAGGCGCTGGCTAGATAAAGGCTTTAAGGATTTTTCTATCGCCGTTAATGTATCGTCAATTCAGTTTAAACGCGGCAATATTGATAGCGTGGTACTAAATGCGTTGGAAAAAAGTAAATTCCCCGCACAAATGCTGGAGATGGAGCTAACCGAATCACTCTTAATTGACGACACCGAACGTCTCGCCAGCACACTTTCCAATTTGCGCAGCATGGGTTTGCATTTGTCGATAGACGATTTTGGAACGGGGTATTCGAATCTTGGTTATCTCAAAAAATTTGAGGTGGAGTATTTAAAAATTGATCAATCCTTTGTGCGCCGCATGGAGCAAAACCCAGAGGATGCGCTTATCGTAAAAGCCATTATTCAACTCGCCACCAGCTTGGGGATAGAAACCATCGCCGAAGGTGTAGAAACAGAATCCGCCGCTAATGTTTTGCGCGAGCTCGGCTGCAAAATAGCCCAGGGCTATTTATGGTCACGCCCGCTCCCAGCAAGTGCGATTGAACATTTTTGGTGCGATTGGTGCTTATTAGAATTACCCGTGGAGCTTAACTAAATCAATGCGAATGGGTTAAGTTTTTCATCCACTTTCTTTTTTTGATGCGGAGGTATACCGGTAAAAACTTTAATGCATCCTCTAAAAACATGAGCGCATACAAGAGCGTAAATGACCAGCCACCGATAAATACCGCCATGGCATAGAGCGGCAAACCCACACCCCACATCACCACAGTGTCTGTAATCAGGCAAAATTTATTGTCACCACCGGCGCGTAATACGCCGATAATGCGAATCATATTAAATACTTTTAACCAAACAAGGCCGCAAAAGATCGCTAAGGTTTGCATTAGTAATTGCGCGGTGTTTTCAGCCAAGGGCTTAAATATTTCCAACACCCAAGGCCGGGCAAACCATAGACCTGCGGTCATAATAATTAGCAGCCCAAGCGTTAATCCATTAAAAAATTTCTGCAGTCGCCAAGCTTCATCTTTATTATCGCCACCCAAAGCGCGACCAACTAATACCGCCGCCGCATTGGCCAAACCCACAAAGAGCGCGAAGAAAATACTTTCAACCGGCACCACCATACCCATAACCGCAAGTGCGTCGGTTCCCGCATAACCGGTCACTACATGATAGGTCGCATTACCCACCGCCCAGATACCATAATTAGCAACTAAGGGCAGCGCAAACGCGAGGTAACGTTTAATTTGTACGGGGTCTATTCCCTGCGCTAATTGTTTTAGCTTTAACGCAAAACCGTGCTTCGTGCCGTAAACATAAGCCAACATAAATAACAGCTGTACGCAACGCGCAATCAAAGTCGCCCATGCTGCACCCGCCACACCTAAGGCAGGGAAGCCCCAGTTACCAGTAATTAAGGCGTAGTTCAAAGTCACATTAATAACGGCGGCAATAATCCCCGCGAACAGCGGCATAGTGGTTTGCCCAAGCGCGCGCAGCGATGCCTCTATGATGACGATAATTTGCGTGAGCAATAACACCGGGGCAGTGATCACTAAAAACTGTGCAGCGAGCTTGGCAACTTGCGGGTCTGGATTAATCCAATGAATCCAAATGGGCGCAGCAAAACCGCAGACAAACATAATAGGAACAATAATCGAAATACCGACCACTAAGGTGACCGCAAACATCCGCTGACAACTGGCAAAATCTTTAGCGCCGCTATACTGCGCAATCAACACGCTGCCGCCCGTTGCAAAGCCGCTCATTAATACCAGCAACAAAAAATGAATTTTGGCGGCAAGGCCTACAGCAGCAATAGCCTGTTCGCCCAAAGGCGCGACCATCATCACATCCGCCATACCCAAAAAAGATTGCAATAGCATTTGCCCAGCCACGGGCAAGGCCAGCATTAGCAGGGTAATTAAAAACGTTTTTGAAGTGACGGCGGGAATTTCGGTTACAGCACGCGACACAAGTTACTCCAGCGCAGGCGAAAAATCGCATTATAGAGTGAGTGCAACTAAAATAACCTCTGAATACCTATGTAATCCCTAACTTAACAATTCTTAAAGGGACACTCGGAATAAAGTCGCTCAATATTCGTCACACCTAGCGCATTAAACATAACGCCTGACACCCATAAGCCATATAGGTATACATCACTCAAAAAACGTTAATTTAATTCGAAGAATATATTATGAATACAACCACCCCGCTACAACATCCCGATAAGCCACAACGCGTTCTTTTAGTCGATGCCCTGCGCGGCTTTGCGCTTATGGGTTTACTTTTAGTTCACGCAATTGAATTATTTGAGCTCTACTGGCAAAACCCGGTAGACAGCAAAGTTCACGATGTGATTTTCTTTTTGTTCGCCGGCAAAGCCTATGCAATTTTTGCCATGCTGTTTGGCGTAAGCTTTTTTATCATTATGGATAGGCAAGCACAAAAGGGCGTAGATTTTCGTTTGCGCTTTGCATGGCGCCTGATAATTTTATTTGCCATAGGCACGCTTAATAGCATGGTTTACTCCGGCGAAGTTTTACAAGTTTTAGCGGGCTATGGTTTCTTTTTGATATTGGCCTATCGCATTCCCAGCAAGTGGTTAATTCTGCTCGCCATCGCCTTCTTACTAACGCCGCATTTGATTTATCACTATTGGGCGGCCATGCAAAATTTACCTGGCGCCAACGATAAACCCTACAGCTGGATTCTCTATGAACAAACTGCGCCTGTGTGGATTAATGGTACGCTGCCAGAAGTACTCGCGTTTAATGTCACCACCGGCTCGCTCGCAAAATGGTTTTTCTTTTTGGATGGCAGCCGCGGCTTTCAACTCTTTGGTTTATTTCTCATTGGCTTGGTTCTGGGGCGTGTAGGCTTTTTGGTTAAACCAGTTGCCTTTACTCGCTTACGCAAACAATTATTGGTAGGCGCTATTTTTGGAGCGATGATTTTCTTTGCCCTGCAAAAATATTTAGGCACACCAGACGTTAAAGCGCTCTGGCCCGAAGGCAATATGGCCAAATGGTATTTGGATGAAACCGTGGGCGGTTATTTCTGCCTCGCTTTTATGACTATTTTGGTGCTGACTTTTATTGCGTTTTACCAAAAGCAAATCGGCCAAAAAATTCTCGGTGTACTCGCACCTGTAGGCCGCATGAGCCTTACCATTTATGTAAGCCAAAGCCTCTGCGGCGTTCCTTTTTTCTACGGTTACGGCTTGAGCATGTACAATAAACTTAGCCAAGCAGAAGCGCTTATGATCGGCGTGGTGTTTTTTACTCTGCAAGTATTATTTGCGCACTTGTGGTTAAAACGCTTCCACTATGGCCCATTAGAATGGTGCTGGAGAGCAGCAACGTATTTAACAGTGAATGTGCCGTTTGTGAAAAGAGAAGGTTCAACCGCGAAATAAATAATTCTCTCGGTCATTTTTTCTCGTTTCCTAGCTCCAGATTGGGAACGAGAAAAAAGCATCCTTTTTCCAGTTCTCTGCCACTCTGCTAATTCAGATATCCCATACGCCGATGTTTATCTTCAACCACACGGTAATCATTGTTTAGTAGGTACAGCTCACGCTCTGCTCTCTGTGAATCAAAATCCAAATCGCGCATTTCATTTTCCATATCAACGATTAAACGCATTTTATAACGGCGATCATTTTCATCATTACTTCTTACAATCTCGCGCCTTAGCTGCGCAATATCATTGTAACGATTGTT
>DAOORH010000140.1:0-8086 GCA_035389145.1 Cellvibrio sp. | reverse complement strand
TTTTTAAATGGCGATTTTGGTAGGACAATAAAATGGCTTGCAGGGTCGCAATGGTTAATAAACTATACGCAAGGATAGATAAAATCACATGGCTGGCAAGGGTGTAATTGAGTTGTAAAATCGTGCTTTGTGTATGGCTAAAGAGCGTGGTCGAAATAGCAATGGCAGAGCATGGCAATAAAAAGATAAACAAATTGTGCAGCGTTTTTTTCAGGCTACTTAAAAGCACAATGGTATTGATTACCCAAAAAATTTGCGATGACACAGTAAAGAAGCTCAGCTGAATACCTTCGGGTTTTACACTCACGCCGTAAATTCCTACCGCATGTACTACCAGCGTGACGGCAATGCCGGTTAAAAAAACAGGGAGATGTAGGTTTCTTTGCTGAAGAAGTTGGTGTGCTAAATAAATACCTAAAACGGTATAAAGAGTAGCTGCGACGATGTTAGCAAGAAGGAACAGCATAAACAGGCTCATTGTTAGATAGGCGAGGGGGCAAATTAAGCCGCATCCCCAATGATAAATAATCTCAATGGCGAGTTTGTCACAAGGTCGGCCTAATTGCCATGGTTGGGATTGAGTGTGGGCTGGAATTAGAGAGATTAATTCATCAAGAATTGTCCCAGAAACTCGCCTATAAACGGGTGTTTGGGGTTATAATCGCCGCCATTTTTCAGCTGTCGTGCCTGTAGCGCAGGGCAGCGTGGTCATTTAATCGACATAGATTGAGATAAGTTATGTTTGAGAATTTAACGGATCGTTTATCCCACACATTCCGCAGTATTACCGGCAAAGCGCGCTTAAGCGAAGATAACATTAAAGATGCTCTGCGCGATGTGCGTAAAGCTCTGCTGGAAGCCGACGTTGCCTTGCCAGTGGTTAAATCTTTTATTGATACAGTTCGCAGTCGTGCTATGGGTGCGCAGATTAGTAAAGCGCTCAACCCGGGCCAGCAATTCCTCAAAATCGTAGAAAACGAATTAATTGCGACTATGGGGCAAGCCAACGAGCGCTTGAATCTTGCACAACAGCCGCCCGCGATTGTGTTGATGGCCGGTTTGCAGGGTGCTGGTAAAACCACATCGGTTGCCAAACTGGCTAAGTTCTTAAAAGAACGCGAAAAGAAAAAAGTCTTGGTAGTGAGTGCGGACGTGTATCGCCCAGCCGCTATCAAACAGTTAGAAACTCTGGCGGGTGAAGTTGGCGTTGAGTTCTTTCCTTCTAACCTTGATCAAAAGCCGGTTGATATCGCCCGCGCTGCAATAGATCACGCAAAACGTCAGTTCTTTGATGTGTTAATTGTGGATACTGCCGGTCGCTTACATATCGATGAAGAGCTGATGGGCGAGATTAAGGATTTGCACGCGGCCATTAACCCCGTGGAAACCTTGTTCGTTATTGATGCCATGATCGGTCAAGACGCCGTCAATACGGCCAAGGCGTTTAACGAAGCTTTGCCCTTAACCGGTGTAATCCTCACCAAGGCTGATGGCGATGCCCGCGGCGGTGCGGCGCTTTCGGTGCGTCACATTACTGGCAAGCCCATCAAGTTTTTGGGTATGGGCGAGAAGGTAGATGCGCTTGAGCCGTTCCACCCAGAGCGTATTGCTTCACGTATTCTCGGTATGGGCGATGTCATGTCGTTGATCGAGCAAGCCGAGCGCAGTATCGATAAAGAAAAAGCCGACAAGCTGATTAAGAAAGTTACCAAAGGTCAAAAATTTGATTTGGAAGATTTGCGCGATCAACTTCAGCAAATGCAAAATATGGGCGGCTTAACCTCGATGTTGGATAAGTTGCCTGGCATGGGCAACATCGCTCAGCTTGCACAAAATGCGAATATGGGCAAACAGTTTAAAACCATGGATGCCATCATCAGCTCTATGACCCCAGAAGAGCGTCGCAATCCGGATGACCTAAGTGGTTCGCGCAAACGCCGCATTACCTTGGGTTCTGGTACCCAGATTCAGGATTTGAATCGTTTGTTAAAGCAACATAAACAAATGGCGAAAATGATGGGCAAAATGAAAGGCGGCGGCATGGCGAAAATGATGCGCGGTATTGGCGGTGCCATGGGCAATTTAGGTGGAGCAGGTGGCTTGCCTGGTGGCATGGGTGGCTTGCCTCCCAAGCGCTAGCCTGAGGTCTCGACGCGCGCCCCTTTCTTATGTAAAAGGGCGCGCTCTTATAATGTGCCCCCCTGCCTGATATCTATGCCCAATACCTCTGTAACTCCACAGTCTCTCCCGTATTGGCGTCTCTCCAGTTTTTATTTTTTCTATTTCGCTGTTGTTGGCGCCATGATTCCTTATTGGGGTGTCTACCTCAAATCTTTGGGTTATAGCTCGCAGGATGTAGGTGTCATCAGTGCAATTATCTTGGGCACTCGAATTATCGCCCCCAACTTTTGGGGCTGGCTCGCGGATAAAAGCCAACAACGCTTGCGCATTATTCGGCAGGGCAGTGCGCTTGCTTGCGTATTTTTTGCAGGAGTTTTAATTAGCCAACACTATTCATGGTTGGTATTGGTGATTAGTCTTTACACATTTTTCTGGCACGCCGTGTTACCGCAATTTGAAGTGATTACGCTTTCGTATTTGGGCAATCAGTATCAACGTTATGGCCAAATTCGCTTGTGGGGCTCATTGGGTTTTATGGCTGCCGTTGTTGGCTTGGGTCTGCTGTTTGATTTTCTGCCGATTCGTTTTTTGCCCGTTGCGATTTTAAGTTTTTTGATTTTAATTTGGCTATCGAGTCTATCGCTCAAAGCTGTTCCGGTACAAAAAACGTATGAGTCATCGCAAGGTTTTCTCTCTTTAGTTTTTCAGCCCGCCATCATTTGTTTCTTGGTCGCCAGTTTTTTATTGCAGCTCAGCCACGGCCCTTACTACACGTTCTATAGCTTGTATTTACAAGAGCACTATAACTACAGCAGTACGGCAACCGGTTTATTGTGGGCGCTGGGCGTACTGGCGGAAGTGGCGATATTTTTGGTGATGCCAAAAATCATGCACAGGTTTGATGTCCGCAGTTTATTATTGGCGACTTTTTTGGTTACGGCCTTCCGTTGGTATTTGATTGGCTATTGCGCAAATTGGTTGTGGGTGTTGTTATTTGCACAGCTCCTTCACGCAGTGAGTTTTGGTATTGCGCACTCAGCGTCTATTGAAATAGTGCGCACTCAATTTAAAGGCACGCACCAAGGGCAGGGGCAAGCGCTTTATAGCTCGCTGAGTTTTGGTGCTGGCGGCGCAGTGGGCGCTTTAATGGGTGGACTCTTGTGGGATCACAGTGCAAGTCTCACATTTTTAGTTGCCAGCCTTTCGTCTGTAGGTGCTTTTGTTATCGCATTTTTTGGGCTACATTTAAGAAAGCCGCAAGCTATAGATTCTCCGTAATCGCCGAGTTAAAGAGAAACAATTATGCAAAATCTAACCATAGCTTTAATTCAGCAAGAAATTATTCCCAATAATCCGCAACACAATCTTGACACTTTCGCCAAGGCGATAAGTCATTTGACGAATGTCGATCTCGTCATTCTCCCCGAAGTCTTTACCACAGGTTTTTGCAGTAATGCACGCAATTACGCTGAGCGCGTTAATGGCGCGGCCTATCAATGGATGGCCGAGCAAGCTAAAAAATTAAACGCAGTCATTACGGGTAGCTTGGTTGTTAAAGTAGAAAATACGCATTTCAATCGCTTAGTGTGGATGCGCCCCGACGGTACCTATACACATTACGATAAACGCCATCTGTTCCGTATGGCGGGAGAGCACGAGCGCTACGCTAGCGGAAATGATCGTGTCTTGGTTGAATTGAAAGGTTGGCGAATTCTGCCGCTGATTTGTTACGACTTACGTTTCCCTGTGTGGAGCCGAAACCGCAACGATTATGATCTTGCGCTCTATGTCGCCAACTGGCCAAGTGCCCGCGCGTTGCATTGGAATCGTTTGCTACAAGCGCGTGCGATTGAAAATTTAAGTTATGTTGCAGGTGTTAATCGGGTTGGTATGGATGAAAAGCATCAGCATTATTCCGGCGATTCTTGTGTGTTTAGTTCAGCGGGCGAGGTTGTGTTTGCTTCGCAAGAGCCGGGAGCGTTTATTGTTGAGTTGTTTGCAGATAAATTAAAAGAACACAGAACCAATTTCCCGGCCTATATAGATGCGGATGAGTTTGATATTAAGCTTTAATTAACTTCGTTAACAAAAAAGCCGCTGAAATTTCAGCGGCTTTTTTGTTTGTAACAACCGCTCTTAACTAATTGCTTTATCCACAATCGTTTGTGCTTCTGCGATCAAAAGCTGCAAGTGATCTTTGCCTTTAAAACTTTCTGCGTAAATTTTGTAGATATCTTCAGTGCCGGATGGGCGCGCAGCAAACCAACCACTTTTACTGCTAACTTTAATGCCGCCGATAGCAGCGTTATTGCCGGGAGCATTGGTGATGATGCTTTCAATTTTCTCGCCCGCTAATTCAGTAGACGTAATTTGCTCAGGTGATAACTTTGACAGCGCTTTTTTCTGTGCGGCATTAGCTGGTGCCTCTACGCGGCTTTCTGCGGCGTGACCATATTGGTCTGCCAGCGCTTTGTAGTGTTCACCGGGGTCGCGACCAGTTTTTGCAACAATTTCACCCGCAAGCAACGCCGGGATTAAACCGTCTTTATCGGTTGTCCATACGCCGCCATCAATACGCAAGAAAGATGCGCCTGCGCTTTCTTCACCGCCAAAACCAAGTGAGCCGTCAAACAAACCCGGTGCAAACCATTTAAAACCTACAGGCACTTCGTGTAAACGGCGGCCTAATTTTTCGCTCACGCGATCAATCATGGCGCTGCTCACAACGGTTTTACCAATTGCAGTTTGTGCGCCCCATTGCGGGCGATTTTGGAACAAATAATCAATCGCCACCGCCAAATAATGGTTTGGCGGTAAAAGCCCAACACTTGGTGTTACTATGCCGTGACGGTCATGATCGGCATCGCAGGCGAACGCAACTTGGTAATCGTTACGTTTTGCGAGCAAGCCTTGCATGGTGTAAGACGATGATGGATCCATGCGAATTTTACCGTCCCAATCGGCAGTCATAAATTCAAAGGTTGGATCAATAATTTGATTGATTAAATGCAAATCAATTTTGTAGAAGTCCGCAATCGCACTCCAATAACGCAAACCCGCACCGCCGAGTGGATCTACACCCATGCGCACGCCAGCATCGCGAATAGCATTCATATCGACTACGTTAATTAGATCTTTCACGTAGTAACTAATGTAATCGTGTTGATGAGTAGTCGATGCTTTTAATGCAGCGTGATAATCCATGCGTTTAATATCGCGCAGATTATTTTCGAGTAATTCGTTAGCGCGTGCTTGCATCCAATTAGTGACATCAGAATCGGCGGGGCCGCCATTGGTTGGGTTATATTTGTAGCCACCATTATCTGGCGGGTTGTGCGAGGGCGTAATTACGACACCATCGGCAAGACCTGATGTGCGGCCTTTGTTGTAGGTGAGAATGGCATGAGAGATTGCCGGAGTCGGGGTGAACTCACCGCCAGCGGCTAAAAATATTTCTACGCCGTTTGCCGCAAAAACTTCTACCGCACTAATTTGCGCAGGCTCAGAAAGGGCGTGTGTATCTATGCCTACGTAGAGCGGGCCAGTGATGCCCGCTTGTGCCCGGTAGTCACAAATGGCCTGAGTAATTGCCAACACATGATTTTCGTTAAAGCTGGCTTTGAATGCAGAACCGCGGTGCCCAGAAGTGCCGAAGCTGACACGCTGTTCTGCAATGCGAAGGTCAGGTTTTCTATCGTAATAATCAGCGATTAGCTTGGTAACATCTACCAACATCTCGGCTGGCAATAATTTTCCAGCATATGGGCTAATGTTCATTTTATAACTCCTTGGACGAGGATGATTTTTTATTAATTGGGTTTAGTGCTAGATGTTTCAACCGGGATGATTTTGATAATAATCCCGAACAGTGGGTGATCGATATAATGAATTTCGTTACTACGCATACTGCGCTCTTGGTTGAGTTTTACAATGCGTTTAATCAAATAGTCTTGATTTTTTTCATCTTCGCTATTTGAGGCATTTGGTCGTGGTGGCAATTTTGGCCACGTCTCGGTAACGTTACTGCCGGCAGGCACAAATTGCGTTAACCATAAATTGGTTTGAATACGCAAATATTGGCCAACACTGAGCGCAATACTGCCTTCTAATTCTTGATGGCCATTAAAGGTTTTTCCACCACTAATCGCAATATTGGTTTTGCGACCATAAATCGTTTGGCGCCAAGCTTGATGATAAAGCAGGGAATAACCACCTTTAGAGACTGTAGCAGCATGGGGATTAAGTAGTCGTTTATTGGCTGCTAACAAGGAAAATTCCTCATATGCACTGGCCTCACTTTTTAAACTAAGCAGATTTTCTGGGTAGGTCAATTTTATATCAGTCGGCCAATGCTCTTCTGGAACTGCTTGGTTGCGCGCGAATACAATCATTTCTACTTGATAAAGACGCTCATGATTTTGTGGCGCTGCTGTTTCAGTTTGCGCTTGGGAATGAATGCTACACAACATTATTAAGAAACTGAGGTGCGCTAGTACACTTAGGGAATATTTATTTACAGGCATAAAAATTTCTCAAATATAATGAGAGTGAAGTAAAGAATACTGTTCAATTCAAAACTCGCCGTGAATACATCCCTGTAGGCTCGGACGCGGCGTCCATGCCGCATAGGGTTTTGAATTAAACAGTATTCTTTCCATGTGCTTCGTTAGTATCTACGGCATTAATTTATCAAGCAATCCAGTGACTTGTTGTAAACGTTGTTCGGCGGTTTCCATCGGCAGCGTAAATTTAAGCTTGTTGGCACCTTCTAATTTATACGCATGGGGTGCGGCTTGTACCATTTTAACAATAGTAAGCGGTTCAACGCGGGTATCGCCACTAAACTCAATAACTCCTGAACGCGAGCTGGCTTCCAGTTTAGTTATACCAATTGCCTGCGCTTTTAACTTTATTTGTGTGACGCGTACCAAGTTTTTGGTTTGCTCGGGCAATAAACCAAAGCGGTCGATCATTTCAACCTGCAGTTCGCGCAGCGCTTCTTCGGTTTCCGCATTGGCGAGGCGCTTATACATAATTAATCGCGATTGCACATCGGGTAAATAATCCGATGGAATTAATGCAGGTATGCGTAAGTTTACATCCACCATGCCATCAAATTCATTGGCGGGGTCGGGGATTTTACCTTTGCGAATGGCTTTAACGGCGCGATCAAGCATTTCCATATAAAGCGAGAAGCCGATAGTTTGAATTTGGCCGCTTTGCTCATCGCCCAGTAATTCACCCGTACCGCGAATCTCCATATCGTAGGTGGCAAGTGTAAAACCTGCGCCTAAATCTTCAGCGGCGGCAATAGCTTCCAAACGCTTAACCGCATCGCCCGTCATTGAGCGTTTATCGGGTGTAAGTAAATAGGCATAGGCTTGGTGATGAGAGCGACCAACGCGACCGCGCAATTGATGCAATTGCGCCAAGCCGAATTTATCGGCGCGATGTATAACAATCGTATTGGCATTGGGAATATCGATACCCGTTTCAATAATGGTGGTGCAGACCATCACATTAAAACGTTTGTGATAAAAATCTGACATAACGCGTTCAAGATCGCGCTCGCGCATTTGACCGTGGCCAATCACTATGCGTGCTTCTGGAACTAACTCTTGTAAATCGCGCGCTGTTTTTTCAATGCTGCTAACTTCGTTGTGCAAATAATACACTTGGCCGCCGCGCAAAATCTCACGCAGAATCGCCTCTTTAATAATATTGTCGTCATGGGTGCGCACAAAAGTTTTTACCGAAAGACGACGCGCAGGTGGCGTGGCGATAATCGACAAATCGCGAATACCCGACATAGACATATTTAGTGTGCGCGGAATAGGCGTGGCGGTGAGCGTTAAAATATCTATTTCTGCTCGCAGTGCTTTTAACTGTTCTTTTTGGCGCACTCCAAAGCGGTGCTCTTCGTCGATAATTAATAAGCCGAGATTTTTGTATTTGATATCCGGTG
>DAOORH010000139.1:0-8101 GCA_035389145.1 Cellvibrio sp. | reverse complement strand
GCAGGTGCAGGTGCAGGTGCAGGTGATTTTACGGCTGCCGGAGCTTCGGGCTTAGGGGCTGCAACCTTTGCAGCCTGTGGCTTCGGTTGCGTGGCAGCAGCAGGTTTAGTTACCTTGGTCGGCTGTGCGTTTGCTTGAGTAGTTTTGGTTGCCGGGCTTTTTTGGGCAGCGGGCTTAGCGACCTTGGGTTGCTCTGCAGTCGCTGGCGATGGTTTAGCCGCTACAGGTTTTTGTGCTTCTGCTTTGGGTGCTGCGGGGTTTTTTGCCGCAGGTTTCGTAGGCGTAGCTTTTTTAGCCGCCGGTTTGGCAACAGGTTTATCGGTGGGTGCGCTAGGAGGAAGGTTGGATTTATCGTTGGTCATATCAGAGCCATGCGGATGAACCGATTATTAATTATCTTTGCGTGCACCGGGGAAGTCGGGCAGGAAAACTTCACTTACCAATAAGGGCTTATCATCAATCGAAAAAATCGACCGTCGGCCCCAAACCTGTGTGTTGCCCATAAGCGCTTCCGGGAGATAGGCATGATGGCCACTTATTAAGGCGAGGGCAATGGGGCTGCGTTTTAAGTGTGGCCGACTGAACAAAAATGCTCCGAGCGGGCGAGTGCCTTGTTTGCGCAAATGACGCAGCGATCCGATGAGGCTGCTGAGCGGCAAGACGCTGCGGGCGAATACCCAAGGTTGATTGTGGCCGCGCAATATAACCTCGCGCACTAAACAGAGCTCGTTAAAACCAATCCCTAAGGTCAAGGCCTCGCTGCGGCTGGCGCGGGCGTGGACTTGTCGCAGCACTTGTACCTTGAAGTCTCCGAGGCTCAGTTTTAGTAATTTTGCAGTGAGAGACCCAGAATCTAACAACCAAGAACGCAAAGCTGTACTAGGATGTAGTGGCGATGGCGGCCTAGGGTAGGTGTACCAGCGCAACTCGCGCGCAAAGTGTGAAATAGTTGGCAAGGTGAAAAAACCCTAGGCTAAAGTCATCAGAAGCTGGCATTCTAGCAGCTCGAATTTATTGGCGGCAGAAAAAGCCTATCCAACCTAGAACAACAAACCAGAATTAACGACCATATCTAAGGAAACCATCATGAATAAAGCCGATTTAGTGACCGCCGTTGCTGCACAAGCTGATTTGACCAAAGAAAAAGCGGATGCTGCTGTATCTGCCATTGTTGAGCAAATCACCAATGCTTTGAGCCGCGATGAAAGCGTAACCTTGATTGGTTTTGGCACTTTCAGCCAAAGCCACCGCGCCGCCCGCACTGGCCGCAACCCACAAACCGGTGCAGAAATCCAAATCGCTGCTTCAAACAGCGTAAACTTCAAAGCCGGTAAGGCATTGAAGGATTCAGTTAACAGCTAATTAAGGCTGGACACTGAACACAAAAGGCGCACTGGTTGCGCCTTTTTTTATGGGGTTTTCACAGCGCTGACGTGGTTTGTCATACACCTGTCGTATACAACAAGGCTTATCTCGGCGAGGCTTGGGGTTTCCCATTACCCCGAGGTACGAAACATGGATATGCAATTAGACAAAGAACAGCTGCGCCGCGAGCGCGAAGTGCGGGCCTGGAGCCAGAGCCATTTGGCCGAGGTTGCGGGGCTGAGTATGCGCACCGTACAGCGGATTGAAAGCTCGGGTTCCGCCTCGCTCGACTCCGCCAAAGCCATAGCGGCGGCGTTTGATACGCAAGTTGAGGCTTTGTTGCCAGCGGAGACTGAAGCCCCAAAACCTAAACAACTCGCCAAACGCTTGGTGTTTGTGGCCGCTCTTTTTTCATCGCTGTTGCTGGCGTTTGGCTGGTGGTCGCGGGCTTATGCAGAGCAGGTGATGGTGGATGTGGCGATTTCATCTGGCGATAAATCTATCGCCAGCGCTCACTTGCTGAATGACGTAGGTGAGCCAAGCGAGATGAAGGTGGATGATGTGCTCAAAGTAAAAATCACCTCCAGCAAGCAAGCGGATGGCAATATTTTTCTGAATGCGGAGGTCTATTTTTACAACGGCAAAGCCTTCGAATTAAAAGCTAACCCCAAACTGTTAGTGGCCAATAAACAGTCTGCAGCGGTGACTATTGCAGGTGGTGAAGGTAATAGTTTTCACTTTATTTTTACGCCGCATTTGTAACCCCCTCCCAACCTCCCCCTTGAAAAGCGGGGAGGGGCTGTTAAAACCAAGACCTAACCGCATCCGGCAATGCCACCGATTTCCCTGTCGCTTTCTCTACCCAAACGATCTTTGAATAGCCTTCGCTGCAGGGGTTTTCCTGATCGGCGCTGGAGTAAACCTTGTAGGTCGCCATAAAGCTGGAGCGCCCAGGCTCAGAGATAAACACATCTATGCGCAAGGTATCGGGGTGAAATACGGGGCGGAAAAACGTGGCGCCGATAGTTACCACGACGGGGTAACTATCGCCGACGACAGGAATGCCTTTTTCCAACATCCATTGAAAGCGCGTCTCTTCAAAATAGCGGAAGTAGATAGTGTTGTTCACATGGCCAAAGGCATCCATATCGCCCCAACGCACGGGGATTTGGCAGCTGTAAAAAGGGTTATTGGGCATATCTGCTCCGAATATAAGCGGGTTCATCAAAACTCAAAAATAGCACCCGTGGGCAGCCGGTGGTTTTGGCTTGGGGGCACCAGTAGGAAATGGTCATGGCGGCTTCGCAGCCGAGTTCGATAATGTCGGGGTCTTTGTTTTTGGCGATATCGCAGCTGTCGCCTATGGCTTTATCGAGGGATTCACCTTGGAATTGGCCGCGTCGGCTGATGTCTTTGAGCAGCAAATAGGATTTTTCGGGCGTTAGGCCGCCCCAAGGGCGTACTTTAACATCTCGACCATTGATGGTTAGCGTCACTTCTAGCTGTGGTGGCGAGCAATCCCATTCGCCGTCTACTAGGTCGCAATCGTCAATATAGCGCATGGGTTTGCCGTTGAATTGGCCGTGGCTTTCGCATTCCACATAGGCGGAGGTGCGGGCTTTTAAGGCGATTTTGCCATCGCCACCTGCCCGCTCGCCAAACGCGTAGGCTTTGATTTTGCTGGCTTTAAGGCCGTATTGGGTGGTGCATACCTTCTGCTCTAGAAAGCTGTGTTCGCGCGTGGAGAGTTTGAAGGGCGTGCCCATGACATCGGTCGCACTGGCTGAACTGGTGCAGGCAGCGAATATGAGTGCAATTAGAGCAGCGAATTTGTTCATCCTTCGTTTCCTATTGAATCATTGATCAAGTGAACGGACTTTATATTTTTTTACGATTCCATCTTTATTGAATTGCACGATAAGTTCTCGATCCTTATGCGCTAGCGCCACAGTATCAGCAATATCGCCCACAACAGGGATCAGGCTGACGAGAAAAGGGATGTTTACGCGATAAATGTAAATCCAAACTTCGCTTTGATCGATGTCTGTATGGAGTTCATCCGGCTTTCCAAGCTGGTCGCGTATGTGCTTTTGGGTGGTTTGCCCAACAACTATAGTAGCACCGGCTTTCACTTGGCTGTTTTTTTGCGTTGATTGCGTCGCTGAGCAAGCCATTAATTGCAGGCTAAGCATCAGCACTAGGCCGGGCGCCAGCAGGCCTCTGGTCTTGGTGAGATTAAACAGTCGCATAGCTCTACTTCCTCCCTGATTCGGTCACAAGGCTATCTACCGCTAAAACCACCTCTTCAGGGCTTTCCTTTTGAATGTAGTGTCCTGAATCCCACACGGTTGTTGGATTAGGTATACCCAAGAGTCGTGCCCAGTCTTTTCTGAGGGTTCCCACCATTTTTTGATAGGTGTCATTCTCTTCCGGCCGGAAGCGTCCACTCACCAATAATTTAACCGGTACAGAAACGGGCGATGACATATCAATTTCTGTGTTAAGGCACTCTGCTTGCGCATCAAACTCGCGCCTATCTATGTCACTAAATACCGTAGACCGCATAATTTTTATCAAAGCGGCGCCCTGCTTATAGTCCCTTTGCATGGTTTCCCAGTGTTTTGGGTGGGTCGGGTCAAGGAGCACGATGCCTGCCACCTCTATTGGTTCTAAAGACTACATTAAAATGTACCCGCTAAAAGCTAGATTCTACGGTATCCCATAAAAACACAGTGGATACATCAATCTTTTCATTTAATGTATTTTTATGACCCTCAAAAAGTACATTTTGTACAATTATTTCTTGCCAGCAAAACGACCTTCACTATTGATAACAAGATCCCCAAGGCCAATTCGCGTGCAGCCCCCATTTTTTTGATAAGTCGGATTCCTCAACGCTTTGCTAGTGTGGTGGAGTTGATTCCGGAGTGTCGCCTTTCCTAGGTCAAGCCTTCCAGCATAAAAACAGGAGTAGCGCTTGCAACCGTTTTCCACCACCGACGAACCAGATTTGAGGCTCTTTGTAAAATTTAGATCGCCTGGCTAAGCCTTATGGAAACGATAATGAATTACTACCGCCAGAAATTCAGGTAATGAAAAACTTATGCTTCAAGCTTGGATACTAAAACCCAAAACCTGAAATATTTGATTGGAGTTAAATATTGGTTAGTTTTAGACCTGCAAGAAACTCTGGTTGTGGGCAATTCTCTAATTTCAGATTATGAAGAGGCAACTTAAAATGGGGATCACTGCGTTTTACCTTACACGGAGTGGCAGCATTCTCCATATATTGAAATAGATTAAAATGGCAAGCTAAAGGTGATTCTCTTAATTGCCAATGTACCAATGGAGCTGACAATTATGGAGCACCGAACTATCGAAGCTTTAACAATTGGCGAAACGATTCTGAGCCAATTCGCTGAATGATTCCACGTTCACTAGGCGCTTTTCGTAGTGTGGATTAATATTATTGCACTAAATATATTATTAACAATTGTGATTAATTACGGGATGGTTAGTGCACGTTCACAATGTTAACCTCGAAGGCAAGAGCAAATTATTTGCCAGCTTCAAACATTCGTCCAGTCCTTCTCTAGCATTATTAAAACTCTAATTTGATAACCTATAAATCAAAAAAGAGGATTACTTAACGATGCTTATCAGCGTTCCGGCTGCTTTCTTTTCCGCCATTTTTTCGCCCAGCTTTTCTCGCAATTCCCAGATCTCAATACGCTGATCCTCCAGTTGGTAAATGGCACCCATGTGTTTTTCTAGCAGGTTGTCGTACCAATCCTTGTATTCATCTCGTTCATTCTTGAGTTTAACGATCCGAGCAGCCTGCTGGAACTCCTTCGACAGTTCTGCGGTCTGACCGAACTGCTTTGCCGCCTGATTAATGTATGTTACCAGATCCTTATGTCGATCTAATCCTCGCCGGATACTACCTTTCTTGCGGCCTGCTTCGACGGCAACACCATCCAAAGTGGGTTTGACCCCGCGCTCAACCAGACGATTTAATGCCTCAAAGAACTCGATGATTGCGCCAGCCATTTACCCCGCCTCCCCGTGCTCGTCTATTTTCTTTAGATAGTTTTTTTTCGTCTGCTTAAATTCTTTACTCCACTGACTAAATTGCTTGTATTCAACTTTTCGTCTATCCATTTTTTCCATGGCATTGCCAATATTTTTAATGGCGAAATCAAGCATAATAATTAGCTCCTCAATTTCTGTACGAAACTCAAGTCGATCAGGATTGAGTCTTTCCACTAGCTGTACTTGATCTCTGATCGCATTTGCAAGCTTTAACGGCTTAATATCCGCATCTTTGCACGACAAGCAGGCAGTCAAACTGCCAAGCGCCTTGCTCTTGCATGGTTCAAGGGTCTTGCAGCTGCCAAGGAGGGTTTCGGTATAGGCCAGCTCGCCACGCTTAAAGCGCTTAACGGTTTCAGTTCGCTCTTCATCGCGAATTGTGCTGTAAAAAACTTGGTTGCGCTCTGCGTATCCGGCACTAGCCCCAAAGAGCATGCCGTCAAAATTGATAACTTCGTTAATAAAACTAAATGCTTCAGCCTCATGCTTTACCTGGTTAAAGTAGCTGGCAAAGCTGTCGTTGCTTTTCAAGAAGGGATTCGCTCTTCCACTTCCATTCGCATAGTAAAATGTTTGACTTTCAAATAAGTGATGGAGTTGATTCTTAAGATCCACAAGCCTCACTCCAGAGGCTGAAGCAAAAAAAGCAACCGAGCGCCTAAATTGCCGAAGCACAACTGGAAACGCCTTCCCAACTGCAAATTCAGGGGATCCATCCCAAATGCGGTGAGGATCAATCATCTTCAACTCATTTGCATCAGCTTGACTGATCAGGTAAGAATTAGCCAAAGCAGGAGTCTGTTTAACTGAACTTTGTCGCTTGTCAATTTCCCCGTCGTCTCTTAAGAAAAGGGGAGATAGTTCAGGTGTTAGCCCATTGTCAGGCAGGGCTTCAACGGGTTTACGTTGATTGCGCTTATAATACAAATCTGCGATGCGTTTCGCTGTTTGAAATGCCGAGTAGCCATATTTATTTGTTACCCACATCTCAAATGGATAGGTGTTTGAGCGCTTTTTCACGGCAAAGCCATAAATCAACCAGTAATAAACTCCGTCAACTACCGTTTCTTTGCTGCCAAAGTACGGCAGCAAGCGAGCTTCAGCGGGGCGCATACCTGTAAACATAATGATCATGTCCTGACATACACGCTGAATGTAGTTAATTGCTTTTAAAACATCATTCCGAGCGTAGTGCACGTCAAAATCATCCATCTCTCCATGAGATTTATTTTTGAATTTACCAAAATGCTTATTCAAGTAATCACGTGCCAACGGATACTTTCTACCGAGATCATCATTGGTGGGATATGTCCCTTTTATTAAACTAAATTTTTTGCCGCAGTATTTTTTACTACTACTCTTTTGATTTGAAAGCGCAATCCCGACAAGTGGATGCGAGTCGATTTCGGATTGCATTTCGAGCAACTCATTCAAAATAGGTTGAAGGCTCTCGTACTCGGAGATCGTATCAATGCAGATTGACTTTAGAAGCTGACTGGGAATTACAGGAGTCTGATTGATTTCCTCTTTGTAGGTTTGGTGAGCTTTTCTTAATTGCGAGACCGCATTTTTTTTCAGAGGTTTAAATCCATGCTCAAACCCTACTACTTTAAGCATAAAATTCAAATATTCCGAGATTATTACTAGGCGGTTACATAAAAAAGGCGCCTCATCTTTGATGATTTTGACTAACCGAACACCGCCATTGCTATTAAACAAATTTTTAAGCGTAGTCTTTTCAGCATTGCATAAATCTGCAACGTATTTAATCAAATAATAAAATTCGAGGTAACGATCTAGAGACCGGCATGTTTTGACTGGCGCAAGCATGAAGAGCAGGACAATCGTTTTGGCTTCATTCGCTAACTCTTCGTCATAGTTAAAATACATTTGGCTACCCCGGTTCAGAACAGTAGTCAATGCGGAAAAGCCCCAACTAAGATCTTTAAAGCGCGACGCAATAGTTCCATCAGGATTGCGTGAAATGACAGTTTCAGGGTCAAAACCACCGTTTTTGTTGAAGGCTTGCGCCGAGATTATGGGTGGTAGTGGAGTGTTTTTATGGTTTCTAATGTTAAGCGATAACTCTGTTTCCGTACTGCAATTAGGAAACTGGTTTCTATTTAGCGTCGCCATTCATCGTGCCCCAATCAAAGTTTCGAGGCGATTCAGCTTGCATAGCCAGTATTCGTCAAGCTCCTCTTCTATATAAACTTCTTCTTCGATACGTGAAACTAGTTGTTTTTTTTGTGTTGAGATAGCCCCTATTTGCTCAAGTAAATTTTTGATACGCTTGATGACGAGCCCAAATAGGTCATTGAAGAAGTTAATATTAGATGCGCGGGTTGCCCCCTTGTTAATGTAATACAAAACGCTAACAAGTTTACGAATATCAATTTCATCGGCGTGCACGCTAAAGTGTTTGCAAAAAAAACAGCCTTCTTGTCGTGAGCAGTTGGGTTCAAAAGGGGAGTCAGGTATTGGTTCTGGTTGAGTTCCACCCTGATTGCAGCTCCCAACGGAGATCTCTACTGCACTCATGGTTGCGATTCGAGTAACCCTGATTTGGTTATCTAGCTCATTGAAAAAACCGCCTATACCCTGAATGTGCGCTTTTTGTGTGCCTGCCGCATAGTGTTTTATA
>DAOORH010000138.1:0-8110 GCA_035389145.1 Cellvibrio sp. | reverse complement strand
GATTATTTTAATGTGGCGATTGAAGGCCAAGTGAACGGCGTGGTGGCCAAACGCTCGCCCGGCTCTACGCTAAAACCCTTTATTTACGCCTTGGCGATGGATCAGGGAATATTGCACCCCGCCAGTATTTTAAAAGATGCACCCACAGACTTTGGCCCCTACACACCCGAAAATTTTGACAACCAATTTCGCGGCCCGATTACGGCGCAGGACGCACTGATTCACTCGCGCAATATCCCCGCCGTGTGGGCAGCCACCCAGCTGCGCTCGCCGAGCTTATATAGCTTTTTAAAAATGGCGGGCGTCTCGCAACTGAAAACAGAAGACCACTATGGCTTGGCCTTGGTGTTGGGTGGTGGTGAAATCAGCATGGAAGAACTTACCGGCCTTTACGCCATGCTCGCCCGTGGTGGGCGCTTGCAGCCACTGCAATATTTGAAGACAGCCGAAGCTGCACAAAGCCAACGGATATCGCCACCGTCATTTGCGTGGGATCAGGTCAATTGCCACAAAACCTCGGCTAAAAGTACGCACCCTTTTGATATCGCTTGTGATCGCCAAATGCCTAAGGCGATATCACAAGACAAAGCGGCCACTCAAACCACATCGTCAGAAGGCACTCAACTTATCTCGCCCGAAGCGAGTTTTATCGCCCTCGATATGCTCCGCCACAACCCACGGCCGGGGGAAGATGCCTATTACAACTCAGGCTGGCCTATCGCTTGGAAGACGGGAACATCTTGGGGTTTTAGAGATGCATGGTCAGTAGGCACGGTTGGCCCCTATGTGCTGGCAGTCTGGATTGGTAATTTCGATAGTCGCGGCAATCCCGCGTTTGTAGGAATAGACGCCGCTGCACCGCTGTTTTTTCGCATTGCCGATGGGCTCTACCTTAACAAACCCAGCCATATCCCAGCGCCCAAACCACCTGCGGGCGTGAGCCAAGTTTCAGTGTGCAGCGCCAGTGGCGACTTGCCGAATATTTGGTGCCCACAAACCAGCAAAACTTGGTACATTGCCGGTAAATCGCCGATTAAAGTCAGCCAATTGCATCAACCCGTGGCGATTAGCCATAAAACCGGCCAGCCGGTGTGCCCGCCTTATCAAGCTGACCAAGTACGTATGGAAGTGATGGAATTTTGGAGCAGCGATATGCAAAAGCTGTTTCGCCAGGCGGGATTACCACGTCGCAGCCCACCCAAATGCCAGCAGGGGTTTCAAACTCAGGCGCCGGATATCACTTCGCCCTTGCGCCATGTAGCCTATCAGTTGCGAGCTAGCCAGCCGGAAACCACAATTCCGCTGCAAGCCAAAGCTGCCGCACAAGTAAAAACGCTATTTTGGTTTGACGATAACCGCTACATCGGCAGCAGCGACCCCCAAGTCGCCCTCGCCTATCGACCTACGGATGCCGGAATTCACAATATCCGCGTAGTGGATGACCAAGGGCAGGTGGCGGAACGGGAGATGCTGGTGGATTGGTTGGAATAACTAAACCTCCGACGCAGCTATTACATTAAAGATAGAAAATATTGGACAAACTAAATTGAAACCAACGTTAATTTATTTCGCAGTATCATTTGTGCTTGGATGCATTTTAAATCTATTTTTTGAATTCACTTACGGCCACAAATTTCATGAAGTTGAAAAGGTAGACATTTCAAATGAGATTTTTGAATCCAAATCATCGCATAAAACGTCAAGTTCAGACGTTAACTCTATTGCCGATCAACCACTGCAAAACAGTCATTCTTCAAAACCTACGTCTAAGGTAATCGCAGAAGAGAACCAAAATTATGAGCAGGGAAATATTTTTTTGGCTGCCCAAAAGCATAAAACTGAAAAATTAATGGCATTATTCAAAAACAACCCTAAATTCGATTTAAATAAAGCCATGGAAAATACCTATAGCGCCGAAGAGTACTTAGAAAGCTGGGCACTTAAGCGCGAGCGGGCAATTCAAGAAACATTTGAAAATGAACTCATAGCCCATGGCGGGCCTCTAAAATCTATTAGCTGTCGATCAAAGCACTGCCGAATTGAATTTTTCTATCAAACTGATGAAGATATAAATAACCTTAGCAGTGCATTGAGCGAAACAATATTTCAAAAGAGAAGTGATTTATTTGTCAGTTCGTTTGATATGAGTCACTCGTTAGAAAATAAATCGGTTAGCATATATTTATCAGATGATATTTCTGCAAGCCTGTACTGAAACTATTTTAATTAATAAGGTGATATATGAGCCCTACAAGGACTCTACTTTTAGGGATTGCAGGCCTGGTAGCAGGGTGGTTTCTTACCTCACTTCTATTTAGCAGCATTCATTCGGAACCAGAAAACTCAAATCATTCTCAATCAAATCACGCTCAAAGCGATAAAGAAACACAATACGAAACAGCAAAAAAACATGACGCGTCAACTTCGCAACATTTACACACAAATAAGAAGGATACTCCAAGGGCAGCGGAGCAATTCAGTGCAACAGCATCAACCAATACAATTGCACCTAAAACAGAGCCCAATAATATTAGCGAGAACTTGCAAAACGCTAACATTCCACAAGTACCTTTTACTTCCACTTTAGCAGGCATGTTTTATACAGAGCCAACGGATGAACAGTGGGCTTCTGAAACGAAGTTGATATTAGAAAATCAAATGTCTGTAGATGCTCCACTGCGAGGAGCCGAGATTAAATCTGTTGAATGTAAATCAACTACTTGCAAAGTTATAACAGTCATACACAGTAAAGATGCACGTCAGTTCGATAAAATATTACACGAGCTTATGCGGGATATTTCGATGAAGCAGAGAGAATATCTTGAACCAAACATAATGTCCGTACGGGAAAGAGATAATACAATCAGTATTTACGTACAAAGAATACAACGCAAAGACCCATGAAAAATTGGGGTCAAAGTAAAATTAAATCGAGAATCCGTCCAAACATAAAAAATTTTTCCTTTTTAATTTTACTCCGACCCCAATTTCCCCTACACAAACAATCAAATTAACCTTTTACCCCACCATAGCCCCAAACTGCTGCTCAAGTTGCTTGGGGTTTTGTACAAACACCTGATACATCGCCTGTGAAAAGGCATCAGGGAACACATCCTCATCGCCATTTTTCAAGCCTGCCAGAACTGCGCTTGCTACATCCGCTGGTGAAGCTTTATCCATTTCAAAATCTTTGGTCATGTCGGTATCAACTGGACCGGGGTAAACACCCACCACCGCGATATTGGCTTTACGCACTTCTGCACGCAGGCCTTGTGTGAAAGAGTGTACCGCCGCTTTCGACGCCGAATAAGGGCCGAGAGTGGGGAAGTTGGCGATGCCCGCAATGGAACTCACATTGATAACCGCCGCCGCGCCGCTCTTGTGTAAGGCTGGCAGTAACGCATGAGTGAGGCTGATAACACCAAAGTAATTAGTGGCCATCTCGCTTGCCGCTATGCCAAGACTTGCTTCACCCGAGAAATCGCTACCCGTGGCGATACCGGCGTTGTTGATCAAAATATCCAACTGACCGACAAGCTTGGCAACATTGGCGATATTGCTGGCATTAGTTACATCCAGTTGTACCGGCACTATGACTTCCGGCGCTTGGCGTACTAATCCTTGCAAGCTCTCGATATTGCGGGCTGTGGCGTAGATACGCTTAGCGCCTTCTGCAATTAAAGCTTCCGCTATCGCCTTGCCGATACCGCGGTTAGCACCTGTTACCAAAGCAGTTTTTCCTTGAATTGTGTAACTCATAATCATCACCTTTAGATTTAAATATTAGACCGGTCGTCTAATTTGTTTGTCAAAAAAAGACCCTGCTGGGTCGTGAATAAAACTGTCGATTAAGCGCACCGGAGCATTGCCAATACCTAGGCAGCGCCTTTAAAAACTACTGAAAAATATAAGTAAATCAAATCGCGCAGGGGCTGCGCTGATTGCTCTAACTTGGCACGCACCAAGCAACCTTCCCAACTGGCGAAGAACATTTTGGCGAGCACCTGTTCATCGAGATTAGCGGCTAGCTCACCTTCACTTTTCGCCTGCTTCAAACAATTGGCGATAAGATTTTCCACCGCACGATAATGCACAAAAATCGCCTCGCGCATGGCGATATTTTGCATGGCTAACTCTTGTCCCAAGTTACCCAGCAGGCAATTACACAAACCAAAGTTGCCTTCAAAATACCCAAGAATCATCGTGAAGTAGCTCTGCAAACGCTCCATGGCGCTGCCGTCAGCATTTTCAAGATGCGCAGCCAAGCTCTCTCGCAATTGCTGGCCGTACTGGTCAATAATCGCAAAGCCCAAATCATCCTTACTTTTAAAGTAGTGATAAAAAGAGCCCTTAGGCACATTCACCTGCGTCAGAATCTCCGCAATACCGGTGTTATTGAAGCCTTTAACCGCCATGATTTGGATGCTGGTGGCAATAAGCTTGTCGCGTGTGTTTTCTGACATAAGATTAAATTAGACCAGTCGTCTAGCGAATGCAAGTTTTATTTTTGTCAGTTGATAAACAAGGCTGACATGAGGTAGCTATGATTGACCAAGGCGGGAAGGAGAACAAGGGGTTTAGATCTTGCCGGGGCCTTTCGACCCACGGCAGAGAGGTCAATAATACAAATTGGAGCTACGCGTTCAAAGGTTTAAGACTATCCGCAAGAATCATTAATTTGAACCCGTTTAGCGGTTCCCATTTCATAAAAGCCACAAAGGCATGCATGAGTATCAAACGACCATAGTATTTATGCTCACTATTTTTAACGGTTTTTTCTGCCACACCCAACCCATCCTTAATGAAAATTTTCAGTAAGGCCACGCTATTTTCCTCAGGTGTGATAGTGCGAACTAGGGGCTCATAACCCAACAGCCTGATGGTCTCTTCTGCTACACGCCAAACTGACCAAGGGTTTTGTCCAGTAATTAACTTCTCGCTTATACTCACTTGCTCCAAATAATCTGAGCCCGCAATAAAATCTGCGCCGCGTTCCTGCAATTTTGTTTGCAATAAAAATGGAAAAATAATTTCCGCATTGGGAATCAGAAGCAACTCTTCACTATTTGTAAATGCACTTACTTTTTTATTGGCAACCAACCATTCTCCATTTTCGATTTTTACATTGATGAGAGCAGCGGGGCCGTGACAGACAGCAGCGATAACTTTTTTTTGCGCTGCGAAGCTTGCAGCTAAATTGGCAATTATTTGATTGTTAGGAAAATCAAACATCGCCCCCTTACCGCCAACAAAATAGATTGCTTGATAATTGTCTGCATTTACCTCGCTAAGCTTAAGGGTATTTTTTGCTTTACTCTGAGCAGTGGCGTCATTTAAAAAGACATAATCGTATGCGGCCATATCCTCATCATCAAGCAAGGCATAGGGCTCACCACCTGCAGTACTGGCAATATCCACCTCAAAACCATTGGCTTTAAAAACCCAATAGGCTCGTGCAAGCTCTGTTAATTCATAACCTGTGAGTCTACCTGTGTCGCCTAACATTCGGGTGCTAGTGACTACTGCTAAAATTTTTCCCCGCGTTGAAGGCAGAGTATTTTGCAAATAAGGAATATCACTCACCTGTGTAGCTCGCAGCTTCTCAAATTCTTGCGTGCTAGGTGAAAAATTAGAGGCCCAATAAATAACAGCCGATACTATGACTGCTAGTACTAAGAAAATTCCGCCAACGCCAATAAACAGCTTTTTAATCATTACTCTCTCCTTTGTTGAAAAGTAGAAGAGTAACGTAGTGAAGGAGAAATTTAGGTGAATTACGCGAGCTTTATAATAGCGCGAAACTGTTGCATTGAAGTTTCTACGGTGACTTGCCAGTTAAAATGCTCTGCTATGCGCGAAACCAAATACAAACCTTGCCCTATACCGTCACTCTTATCGCCTTTTATTCCAGCTTGAGTGATATCAACATCAGGAAGATGCTCAGCTTTATTATCAAAAACAAGTTGACCGTTTGCATAGCTTATGGAAATTCTGGGTTCACTGGCATGTTCTGCCGCATTGCGAAATAAATTAATAAAGAGCAATTGTAGGAGATTGGAGTTAGCCAAAAGGGTGAGATCTTGAGGAACATCAATATGAATCTGAAAATTTTCGAGCTTTGGAGCGTGGCATTGCAAAACGGATTGCTCCAACATGATCATGATGTTGCAGGGCTGCTGTATGAGAGTTTCTGTGCGCGCTAGCGCAAACAAGACATTAACTATATGTTCCATTTGCTCAGTGGAGCTTTTAATTTGTGCCAAATCTTCTAACACAAAGCCACGCCGCTCAATCAGTACGCAACTATTTTTTAACACGGTAAGTGGTGTACGGAGTTCATGGCTTACATTCGTTGTAAACGCTTTTTCTTGTTCCAGCGTTTTGTTTAGCTTATCAAAACTTGTTTGCATAGCATTAGAAAGATAACCCAACTCAAAGTCCAATTCTGGCAATCGCGCACTCGTTGCAGGTTGTTCAATATGCTTGACTGCATCGGTTAAGGCCAGAATAGGATTGACAATTTTCTGCGAAAATTTAATTGCCAAGAAAATCGCAACAGCAATCGCAACAACAAATACCAATAAAAATATAACGAATATGCGGGGCTGATGATTCACTACCAAAAACCGAGAGACCTCAGCTAATAAATATCCATCGCGACCTTCGCTTAACTTCAGCTTTCTATAATGATAATGTGAAGCGCCTGAGGTGAATATCTCACCCTCTATTCGATTTGGATCAATACTGTCTTGTGCCCACTTCGGCATTACATCGACGCTAGTGAAAACCTCCAGAAAACTAAATGCTAAGGGTGGAACATTACCCTGCTGAGCATAATGTTTTTCGATGTGACTTGCTTGTTCATCTAAAAAATTGGATATCACAGCATCTTCAATTACGAATGCGGCTATGGCAGCTAACAGCGAAAAGACCAAGGCTACGCCAAGCGTTAAGCTAACCAGCAGCAACAGCGTTTGATCCTTTATATTTTTAATCCACATGGCACGGCTGTTCTAGTTTATAACCTACATTCATCACCGTTTTTATCATTGGCTTACCGAAAGACTGATCAAGTGACTTTCGCAATACATAAATATGCGATTTGAGTGCGTCACTTTCTGGCTGTGCGTCTCCCCACAACTGATGTGCGATATAAGCGCGCGATGCAGGTTCTGGATAGCAATTTACCAGCAACTCTAAAATGCGAAATCCAATACTCGTTAAATCCAGCAGAACACCTTGGTGCATGGCTGTTTTGGCTCTGGCGTCCAACGTCAATTCACCCAAAGTGAGTGTTTTAGATTTATGTAAGGATTGGCGCCGAGCCAAGGCTTCACAACGTAACGCCAACTCGCGCAGATCAAAAGGTTTAGTCAGATAATCATCTGCACCACTTTGAAAGCCGACGGCTTTATCCTCAAAACTATCGCGCGCTGTAACCATCAAAATCGGTGGAGTAATCTCTGCATTGCGTTTTATCTCTTCACAGACAACAAGGCCATCTTGGTCCGGCAAACTAAGATCCAGTAAAATCACATCGTAGATTTGTTCAATCGCAAGCTGAATACCTAAGCTGGCGTTATGTGCAAAATCAATCTGCCATTGATGACCAGCTAGAAATTCACCTAGCTGACGACAAATAGTTTGATTATCTTCAATTATCAGTATTTTCAATGATGCGCCCATAAAACGAAGTTCAGCCTGATAGTGTCACCGATTGCCGGTGAAAAATAGGTGAAATTAAATTATTTTTCTATTACATAAGAATTTCTGAATAGCCTTATTCCCGCAGCAAAGCATCATTCAACTTCTGTTCAATCTCATTCTTGATGTGCAAATAGTGAATCAACTGCACGCCGGTTTGCGGGGCGATGATTTCGCGACAGAGGGATAAATCCAAATCGGTAATGTAGCAGGGATAGGTTTCGCCATTTTTTCGGCAGGCAACTATGTAGCGCGCAACTACGGTAAATAAGTCATCGCCAAACTCTAAGGCAGAAAATTCTTTGCCATCGCAATAGAGCGTAAAGCTCAGTTCTTCGTATTGATTGGGTTCAGCGACTGCGCACACATTAATAAATTGTAATTGCGTTAAATCTTGCGCGATATT
>DAOORH010000137.1:0-8122 GCA_035389145.1 Cellvibrio sp. | reverse complement strand
GTTAACCCTGTGGTTCTATTGCCCGAAGCCTTGAAAACCAACGCAGCAGCTATTGCTAAAGGCTTTGTGGCTTCGCTCACCTTGGGCACGGGTCAGTTCTGTGTAAACCCTGGTTTAGTTATTGCGATCGATGGACCAGAGCTTAAAGAGTTTATCCAAACTGTCCAAACCGAGCTGGGGAATGTAGGTGCCGGGGTTATGCTGAACGAGCGTATTTGTAACGCCTACCAGCAAGGCCTTACACGCTTTACTCACGCACCTGGGGTAAGCTCTTTAGCACACGGACAAGCCAACTCAGCACCCGAAGGCTTCCGCGGACAAGCTCATTTATTGGGTACTAGTGGCGAGAACTTCATTGCGCAGCAGGCTATTCATGAAGAGGTTTTTGGCCCTATTTCACTCCTTGTGACCTGCAAAGATATTGCCGAGATTGAGCGAGTTCTTGAGGTTCTTGCAGGCCAATTAACGGGCACCTTGCTTGGCACTGAAAGCGAGTTACTCACGCATTCTGCACTGGTTGATGTGCTAACGCGGAAGGCCGGCCGTGTAGTGATTAATGGCTTTCCAACGGGTGTTGAGGTCTGTCCGTCTATGGTTCACGGCGGCCCATTTCCCGCGTCATCGGACATGCGTTTTACCGCCGTTGGCACTGCCGCGATCCAGCGCTTCCAGCGGCCTGTTTGCTACCAAAATTTCCCTGATGCACTTCTGCCAGAAGCATTAAAAAATGGCAACTCACTCAAGTTAACGCGCTTGGTAAATGGTGTGCATTCAACTGAAGCAATCGCTTAAGAACCACGTTCGCCCTGAATACAAGGCAGTCGAAGAGTAAAGTGCTACCCTTCCATCGCCCTGCTCTTAGTAGCCGTATTCAGGACGAACGGAAAATGAAGCACCTTTAGCCGCTCAAGCATGAGCGAAAAATAAAAAATATATCAATTAACTGTCGGATTACATATGAAAAAACCGGTAAAGTTACGCAGCCAAGAATGGTTTGGTGGCAAAGATAAAATGGGATTTGTGCATCGCTCATGGTTGCGCAACCAAGGCTATCCTAACGATTATTTTGAAGGCAAACCCATTATTGGGATTTGCAATACGTGGTCAGAACTCACCCCTTGCAACGGCCACCTGCGCGAAATCGCCGAAGTGGTTAAGCGCGGCGTATTAGAAGCGGGCGGCGTGCCTTTTGAGTTCCCAGTGATGTCACTGGGCGAAACGATTATGAAGCCGACATCCATGCTGTTCCGCAATTTGGCGAGCATGGATGTAGAAGAAAGCATTCGCGCAAATCCATTGGATGGCATCGTGTTGCTCACGGGCTGCGATAAAACCACACCATCGCTCATTATGGGTGCCTGTTCGGTAGATATTCCCACCCTTGTAGTACCTGGCGGCCCCATGCTCAACGGTAAATTCCGTGGCGGTGAAATCGGTTCTGGTTCATTCAATTGGCAAATTAAAGCCAAGCAAGATACCGGCGAGTTTTCTGATGAAGATTTGCAAGAGGCCGAAATCGGCGCAGCACGCAGTGCTGGCCACTGCAACACTATGGGCACCGCATCTACCATGGGCACTATGGCTGAAGCCTTGGGCTTGACGCTCAGCGGCGCATCATCCATCCCTGCCGTAGATTCACGCAAAAAAGTGATGGCTCAGCTTTCCGGCAGACGCATTGTTGAAATGGTAAATGAAGACATAAAGCTCTCCGACATATTAGTTCGCAAAGCCTTTGAAAACGCGATTATCGTTAATGCAGCAGTCGGCGGCTCAACCAATTTTATTGTGCATTTGCAAGCTATCGCAGGGCGCATTGGTGTACCGCTTGAGCTAGATGATTTTGATCGACTCGGCAGCCAAATTCCGTTGCTACTGAATCTTATGCCGTCCGGAAAATATTTAATGGAAGACTATTACTATGCTGGCGGTTTAGGTGTAGTCATTAAAGAACTCGGCGATTTATTGCATCAAGATATTTTAACCGTCAATGGAAAAACTTTTGCCGAAAATTATGCAAAAGCCATTTGCTACAACCCAGAAGTTATTCGCACTCGCGCCAATCCGTTAAATCCTGCCGCTGGAATTGCGGTACTAAAAGGCAACCTCTGTGAAAACGGCGCGGTGATTAAACCTTCAGCTGCAACACCAGCGTTAATGAAACATCGCGGCCCCGCTGTAGTCTTTTCAAGCATGGAAGATTATCACGCACGCATTGATACGCCTGATCTCAACATTGATCAAAACAGTGTAATTGTTTTGCAGGGCGTTGGCCCCAAGGGCTACCCCGGAATGCCAGAAGTCGGCAATGTGGATTTGCCGAAAAAATTAGTGCTGCAAGGCGTAAAAGATATGGTGCGCATTTCCGATGGCCGTATGAGCGGAACCGCCTATGGAACTGTGGTACTGCACGTTTCTCCTGAATCATCGGTTGGCGGCACACTTGCATTAGTAAAAGATGGCGATGAAATTGAACTGGATGTTGAACGTCGCTTATTGCATTTGCATGTATCGGATGAAGAACTCGCACAGCGCCGTGCTGCATGGGTAGCGCCCGACCCTTTAGCGGAGCGTGGATATGTGAAGCTCTATATAGATCACGTTGAGCAAGCACATTTGGGTGCAGATATGGATGTGTTAGTGGGTAAATCAGGATCAACAGTTTCGCGCGATTCGCATTAAAAATTAATTTCCTCCAACACCCATTAAAAAAGGGAACAGTTGGAGTAGACTTAAAAAAAATAGAAATTAGAAAACAAAAGGTGAAAGACAATGAGAATTTATAAATTACTACAAGGTCTATTAATTGAAGTTGATAGCGATTTTTATCACATTGCAGAAACTGATTGGGATAGCTTTATCAACGACGATCAACTACACGAAAAAGCTAAAAAAGCTATTCAACAGTTAAAACCAATCACCAATGCAAAAGATCTGCTTGCGACACAATTAGACGCACCTATGTCTACCCAAGAATTATGGGCGAGCGGCGTAACCTATTTCCGTAGCAAACAAGGCCGTCAGGAAGAGAGTAAAAGTGCAGGTGGCGCAGATTTTTACGCGCGTGTTTATGAGGCCGAGCGCCCAGAACTTTTCTTCAAAGCAACTCGTAATCGCACAGTCGGTAACGGCGGACTAGTGCGCATTCGCAAAGACTCTACGTGGGATGTACCCGAGCCCGAATTAGTTCTATTAATGAGTAGCAGCGGAAAAATAATCGGCTACACCATTGGCAACGACATGAGTTCACGTAGTATTGAGGGGGAAAACCCGCTCTATCTGCCGCAAGCTAAAAGCTACGACGGTTGCGCGGCATTAGGGCCATGCATATTAGTTGCGGAACAACCACTGCCAAAAGATACGAAAATAGAATTGAAAATAAATCGCGACGAAAAGCAAGTATTCGCCGGTGAAATTGAAATCAATCAGATTAAGCGCGGCTTTGAAGAATTAGCGGGCTTTCTATTCCGCGAGTGCTCATTCCCTACAGGCGCGCTCTTAATGACAGGCACAGGAATTGTTCCTGATAGCAGTTTTACCTTGCGATCCGGCGACGAAATTGTCATTCACGTTGACGCCATTGGAACATTAGTTAATAAAGTTGCTTAGTAGGTAAAGTTACTTCGAATAACAATTAAGAAGTGAATCGTAATTCTCGTATCGCCGGCATTACGATTCCCCTACAAAATTTATAACACGTAAAAACCCAGTGTTTGAATTACATACTTCGACTGCTACGCGCTCAGGATGAGCAGTTATGTGAAAATAATATTTCTTGCAGATACCCGCTCGTGGTGAGCGCAAAGCAGTCGAATCAAAAAAATAAATTTCATGTTTGTCCATAATAAAATCACTCAGGACATTTTTCGCCATGGCAATAATCGCAATCTTAGTCGCAATTCTTCTGCTCATTGTGTTGGTAGGCTGGTTCAAAACCAATCCTTTTCTTGGTTTTTTAGTTGCTGCCATAGTAGCCGCTTGCTTATCGGGAATCCCGCCCCAAAAAATCCCAAGCGTACTCGAAGCCGGTATAGGCTCCATGCTCGGCTCACTCGCCATTATTTTGTGTGTGGGTGCCATGTTTGGAAAGCTGATTTCTGAAACAGGTGCAGCGCAGCAAATTAGCCGCACGCTCATTGCGGCCTTTGGTGAAAAACATATTACCTGGGCCTTAATGATCACTGGTTTTATCGTGGGCATTCCTTTGTATTACAACGTTGGCTTTGTACTATTAGTGCCATTAATATTTTCGGTAATGCATCAAACTAAATTGCCGGCAGTATATTTAGGCATTCCGCTACTCGCAGGGCTCTCTACTACGCACGGTTTTTTACCACCGCATCCAGCGCCAATTGCGCTTATCCCACAATTCGGTGCCAGTATCGGCATGACATTGTTTTACGGAATTATAATTGCGATTCCTACGGTCATTGTCGCAGGGCCTTTGTTGGCAAATCGCTTAAAAAACATTCAGGCAAACCCCATCAAGACATTTTGTGCCAAACCACTTCCTGAAGATCAATTGCCAAGCCCATTCAATAGTTTTTTTTGCGCGCTTTTACCCGTCATGCTAATTGCAATTTCAAGTTTGCTACCCGTAGTAGCGCCAACGGTTGCTAGCAATTCATGGGTAGTTTTTTTTAGTGATCCCTCGATTGTATTGTTGATGGGACTATTTGTTGCAACCTACAGCTTGGGAATAGCGAGAAACATCGGCTTTGAAAAAATTATGCAGTTCTTTGCCGACGGCCTTAAGGATATTTCCATTATTGTTTTAATTATTGCTGGTGCCGGTGCGCTAAAACAGGTTTTTGTCACCAGCGGAGTAAGTAATGAACTGGGTACAATGCTCCAACAAATTCCGTTAAATCCGCTGGTGCTTGCATGGCTGATCGCTACAGTAATTCGTATTGCACTCGGCTCTGCAACGGTTGCAGGTTTAACCGCTGCTGGCATTGTCGCACCCTTGGTAATAAGCTCCGGGGCCAACCCTAATTTAATGGTGCTCGCAGTGGGGGCAGGCAGCCTCATGTGTTCACATGTAAATGATTCCGGGTTCTGGATGTATAAGGAATACTTCAACTTAAGCTTGAAAGACACCTTCAAATCTTGGTCGCTCATGGAAACGGTTATTGGAACAATGGGGATTATTGGAGTCTTGATATTGGATAGGTTTATCTAACCTCATTCCCAAGGGGATTCAGTGAAACGGTGCTGTAAATGGTGCCGGAATCCCCTCAACTGCAATACAACTAGAAATTAGCATTTGATCTGGTATAGTGGCTGCCACAATGTAAACGGTTACACTTAGGCAACCACTGCCTTCTCAGCCCTTTACAATAACCTATACTGTTTTGCACTGCTTAACAGCCAACAGACCTAGAAATCGACTTTAATACCTCTGCTCGTTAGCCCACCGGAGATGATCTATGCCGCATAACAATAAACTCGCGGAGCCAATGCGGGTTGAAACTGAAAATCCACGCCGCACCGCGCTTAAACAAATGGCTTTACTCTGCGGCCTTTCGCTTTCGGCGCAATCGCTGGATGTGTTAGCCGCAACCGTGAAGGGCACCATGCCCCATGTGACCAAATTCTTTACACCTGAGCAACTGCAAATGACCGGTGAAATTACAGATTTAATTATTCCCACCACCGATACTCCCGGTGCCCTTGCGGTTAACGTGCATGGCTTTTTGGATAAGTATCTCGCCGAATGTGTCAGCAAAGAGCAACAACAACAGTTTCTGAATGGTTTGAAAAAAATGAACACTGTTGCTGAAGATAAATTTCACAAAACTTTTTTGGCTTGCACCCACAAACAACATATTCAATTACTGACTGCCATTGAAAAAACGGATTTAGGTTTTACGGCTGACGATAAAAGCTTTTTTACATTTTTCAAATCCTTAACCCTATTTGGCTATTACACCTCTGAAGTGGGTGCAAGCCAAGAACTTGCCTATTTAGCGGTGCCCGGCGGCTACCAAGGCAAGTTTCCTTTTGCCAAAGTAGGCAAGGCATGGGCGCTTAACTAACTGAACACCTAAAACCGAAAACCGAATACCTAAAAAACAAATATAGGCCCGCATAATGGAAAAGAGTGTTTATATAAAAAAATCGGCGCAAATATTTGACGCCATAGTAGTAGGCTCTGGTATTACTGGCGGCTGGGCCGCAAAAGAATTAACAGAAAAAGGTTTAAAAACCTTAATGGTAGAGCGTGGTCGCCCCGTTGAACACCGTGCAGATTACGTGGGCGAAGGTGTACAAACCTGGAAGCTGCCATTTCGCAATGCAATGAATCATCAATTGGTTGAAGATCAATATTCTATACAGCGTCAGTGCTATGCATTTGGCGATAGCTCCAAACAATTTTTTATGAATGATCGCGATTATCCCTACAGCACCCCCGAAGGCAAACCTTTCAGCTGGATTCGCGGCAATCAACTTGGCGGGAAATCTCTGCTCTGGGCGCGCCAATCTTATCGCTTAAGTGATTACGATTTTAACGCAAACCTTGCAGATGGCCACGGTATCGACTGGCCAATTCGTTACAAAGACTTAGAGCAATGGTATAGCTACGTAGAGCGCCATGCGGGCATTAGTGGCTCCAAAGAAAATATCCCTGTCTTGCCAGACAGTGAATTTTTACCGCCGTTTGAATTTAATACAGTTGAACTTGCGCTAAAGAAAAAAATTGAAGCGAAATTTCCTGATCGCAAAATGATTATGGGGCGCTGCGCACATTTAACTCAACCGGCGCAACATCACATTGAACAAGGCCGCTTACAATGCCAAGCGCGCAACGAATGCCACAAGGGCTGTTCATTTGGTGCAAACTTTACTACGCAAAGCTCAACACTTCCCTCAGCGCTTAAAACAGGCAATTTAAGCATTGCAACTGATGCGATTGTGCACAGCGTTATTTACGACCCCAAAACCAACCGCGCAAAAGGCCTCCGTATAATTGATAGCGAAACCATGGAAACGCGCGAATATTTTGCAAAAATAATTTTCTTGTGCGCGTCTACGCTCGGCACCACACAAATTATGCTGAACTCTATTAGCGAGCGCTTCCCTAATGGTATTGCCAATTCATCAGGCGTGCTTGGGCATTATTTAATGGATCACCTTTATGGCTCTGGCGCATCGGGTCGTATCGAAGGTTTTGAAGATGAATATTATTCTGGCCGTCGCCCTACCGCGCCTTACATTCCCAATTTTAGAAACGTAAAAGAAAAACACCCAGATTTTTTCCGTGGTTATTCGCTTTCTGGTTCGGCATCACGAGAGAACTGGAGCAGCTTTGCTAATAAAGATGGTTTTGGCGCTGATTTTAAAAAGCAAATTCAAAATGCAGGCAGTTGGTATTTTAGCTTGGGTGGCTCGGGCGAAATGTTGCCGCGCTACGATAATCAAGTTAGTCTGCACCCAACCCTGAAAGATAAGTGGGGAATGCCGCAATTACATATTGAAGCAAGCTTCACTGAAAATGATTATAAAATGAATGAAGACATTGCCAATACCGCAGCGGAAATTTTAGAAGCAGTAGGCGCAAAAGATATTGTTAAACGCGTTATCAGAAAAAATGAGGATCGTCCGTTCGGTTTATCCATTCACGAAATGGGTACTGCACGTATGGGGCGCGACCCCAAAACATCAGTACTCAATGGCAACAATCAAACACACGATATCCCCAACTTATTTGTGACCGATGGCGCATGCATGACCTCTAACGCATGGCAAAATCCATCGCTAACTTATATGGCATTAACCACACGAGCTTGTGACTTTGCGGTAAAGCAACTCAAACTCGGTAAGCTTTAATTTTTACAATAATGTGTTTTTAATAACTCCACTAGGAATCGATTATGAAATTCAATAAAAAATTAGCAATCGCATTAGTTTCTGGCGCCGCTATTTTAGCAGGCTACACCCAAGCAGCTGCGCCCACGCAACCCAAATTAAGTGTGCAACTCTGGTCAGTAAAAGATGCCGTAAGCGCAGACTTTGAAGGCACCTTAAAACAACTTAAAGCCTACGGCTTTCAAGGTGTTGAGTTTGCAGGTAACTTTGGTAAATACGGCGATGACCCACAAGGCTTAAAAGATTTCTTGAAAAA
>DAOORH010000136.1:0-8162 GCA_035389145.1 Cellvibrio sp. | reverse complement strand
GCATTATATACCATCGAGCTAATAACACACCAATTTGAAGGGTTTTTATGACCACCGCGATTAACTTCCAAAAAGCCAAATACACCCAGAGCGCTCCCAGCATTCGCGAGTGCCCACCTGAGGATGGCATTGAAGTCGCCTTCGCTGGCCGCTCGAATGCCGGCAAATCCAGCGCTATTAACACCTTAACCAACAATCACAAGCTCGCGCGCGTCAGTAAAACCCCCGGCCGCACCCGACTGATTAACTTCTTTGAGCTTAGCGATACACAACGCTTAGTGGATTTGCCAGGTTATGGTTACGCCAAAGTATCGCGCGAACAAAAAGAGCTTTGGCAGCGCCACCTCTCCGAATACCTACGCGAGCGCCGCTGCCTGAAAGGCCTAATCCTATTAATGGATATTCGCCACCCCTTACAAGAATTTGATACCACCATGCTCAACTGGGCGACCGAATCGAATATGCCGGTGCACATTCTGCTTACCAAGGCCGACAAATTAAGCCGTGGCCATGCCGGTAGCGCTTTGATGGCGGTCAAGAAAGAGCTAAAAAATGCTAATTTAAGTGAATTGGTGAGCGCGCAGACATTCTCTTCACTGAAAAATACGGGGCTAGATGACCTCAAAGCCAAACTTCAAACCTGGCTGGCGCCCACTGACGAAATTGATCCAACAGAAACAGCATCACCAAAAGCAGAATAAAAAAACGGTGGCCTAGGCCACCGATAAAGGGACGACACACACAAAGTGTCAAAAGTCTGGAGGACTTAGCATGCAGAACAAAGCTATCTCTAGGGCAGCACACTTCAGCATAAGTTCAAATCTGCAACTTTATAGAAGCCACATCTAAATAGAAGCCATATTCGACATCAACGATTAATCACTCCAGTTACAACCCCAAAACTCAAGACAAAAAAAACCCGACTAAGAAGTCGGGTAGCTTTGTTAGTTACAACACTAAGCTGGCAAATTGCCATTAGGGGAGGAGTTAGCTCATGAAAGTAAAACACACATAACTGAGACTAAGGTCCTACCAATAAGTTCACGGAATTTGTAAATAATTTTACGAATTTTTTAAGAGCCATTAAATATCCTTAAAAATCATAATGTTACAAAAACACAAATTTTTGAGAATTTAAAAAATAGTGCCAATATTCATATTTTGTTCAGAATTGGCGTGTTAATGAGCCTCATCCCAATTATTGCCTACACCAGCCTCCACCAATAGCGGTACCTTTAGTTGCGCCGCGGCAGACATACGCTCAATAACACCAGTACGAACTTGCTCAACCTGACTTTCTGCCACTTCCAGCACCAACTCATCGTGTACCTGCATGATTAATTTGGCATCCACTTTGGCTTCAACCAGCCAATTATCTACGCTGATCATGGCCTTTTTAATAATATCGGCCGCGGTACCCTGCATAGGTGCATTAATAGCGGTGCGCTCAGCACCCATTTGCAGGTTTTTATTTTTGGCATTTATGTCCGGCAAATATAAACGGCGACCAAAAATCGTTTCCACAAAACCCTGCTCATGCGCCAGCGCACGCGTTTCATTCATATAGCGCTGCACACCGGGGTAACGCTCAAAGTAGCGATCAATATATTGTTGCGCTTCGTTGCGGCCAACATGCAACTGCTTCGCCAAACCAAAGGCGGACATGCCGTAAATTAAACCGAAGTTAATCGCTTTTGCGCTGCGACGCATTTCATTGGTGACAGAATCTACTGGCACACCAAATACTTCTGCAGCAGTTGCGCGGTGAACATCCAGCCCTTTTTCAAACGCGGTGAGCAAACCAATATCGTCCGATAAGTGCGCCATGATGCGCAGTTCAATTTGCGAGTAATCCGCCGCGACTAATTTGTAACCTTTAGGCGCGATAAACGCTTGGCGAATACGGCGACCTTCTTCTGTTTTAATCGGGATGTTTTGCAAGTTAGGATCTTGCGATGACAAACGGCCTGTTGCTGCAACGGCTTGGTGATAGCTGGTGTGAATTCGGCCAGTGCGCTTATTAATTTCCAGCGGTAATTTATCGGTGTACGTCGATTTTAATTTCGCCAGACCGCGATATTCCATTAGCACTTTTGGCAGAGGATAATCCAACGCCAATTCTTGTAAAACCTCTTCTGCGGTTGATGGCGTACCTGTGGGCGTTTTTTTAATGATGGGCAACTTTTGTTGTTCAAATAAAATTACACCCAATTGCTTGGGAGAACTTAAATTAAATTCTTGCCCTGCAATCTCATAAGCTTTTCGTTCCAGCTGCGTTAAACGCTCGCCTAATTCGATACTGTGTTTGCCCAGTAAATTTGCATCTACCAAAGCGCCATTGCGTTCTATGTGCGACAAGATAGGAATCAATGGAATTTCGATCGTTTCAAATACCGATTTGAGCGAAGCGATTTGATCCAGCTGCGGCCAGAAAAATTGATGCAAGCGCAAAGTAATATCCGCATCTTCTGCAGCATAGTGACCGGCATCTTCGATTTTTAATTGATTGAAGGCTAATTGCTTTACGCCTTTTCCTGCCAGCTCTTCGAAGGTAACCGTTTTATAATCGAGATAATTCTGCGCCAGCGCATCCATATTGTGACGGCTGCCGATGGAGTTAAACACGTAAGATTCAAGCATGGTATCGAACACAATACCGCGTAGCTCAATGCCGTAATTTAACAGTACGCTGCGATCATACTTTAAATTTTGGCCTATTTTTATTTTACTTGCGTCCTCCAAAATCGCTTTTAATTCTTGCAGCACCCACTCAATCGGTAACTGCTCTTGCGCGCCCATATAATCGTGACCGCAGGGGATATACGCAGCTTTACCCGCTTCAATGGCAAAACTTACCCCCACAATTTTCGCATCCATAATATTGAGGCTGGTGGTTTCAGTATCGAATGCAAAAGCTTGCGCATTTTCTAAACGCGCAAGCCATTCAGCAAATAATTTTTTTTCAGTAATTATGTCGTAGCGAATTTCGGTAGGTGCGGAAGGCGGTGTAAATTCTGCAACTGAATTAACTTCAGACATTGCGCCATTTTCTATTGCCGTTGATTCTGATTGCGCTGCAACAGAATTAGTGGGCGCAGATGAACCATCAGCACCTAAATCCTTTACCCAACTTTTAAACTCTAAATCTTCAAACAACTCGCGCAATTTCTCATTGTTCGGCGGCGCAATATGAATTGACTCTGGGCCAAGCTCCAATTCAACATCAGTTTTAATCGTCGCGAGGCGATACGACAAATACGCCATCTCGCGATGCTCAATTAATTTCTCGGGCATATTTTTTGCGCCGCGAAATGCGAGCGTGCGAACTTTTTCTAAGTCCGCATAAATTGCATCCAAACCACCGATACCTTGAATTAATCCCTGCGCAGTTTTTTCGCCAACACCGGGCACTCCAGGAATGTTATCAACCTTATCACCCATAAGCGCGAGGTAATCAATCATCAACTCCGGACCAAAACCGTATTTTAAATTTACGCCAGGAATATCTAAAACTGTTTCAGTCATGGTATTCACCAGCGTGACGTGCTCGTTAACAAGCTGCGCCATATCTTTATCGCCAGTAGAAATTACCACGTCGCGTTTTTGTTCAGTCGCTTGGCGCGCGAGTGTGCCAATTACATCATCAGCTTCAACACCTTCAACCACCAACAGCGGCAAACCCATGGCTTGCACAATATTCAAAATGGGCTGCACTTGCGGGCGCAAATCATCAGGCATGGGCGGGCGATTGGCTTTGTATTCGGCATACATATCGTCACGAAAGGTTTTGCCCTTTGCATCAAATACCACGGCGATTTGGCTGTGGGGATAATCCTTTATAAGACGGCGCATCATATTCACCACGCCTTTTACCGCACCCGTGGGCTGCCCCTTGGTATTGGTTAAAGGCGGTAACGCATGGTAAGCACGGTATAAATAAGAAGAACCATCGACTAGAACGAGTGGGCCAGAGAAGACAGATAAGGAGGATTGAGAAGCCATGATGTTGTGTCTTTGTTGTGTCTTGATAGCCTAGCAGGGGCTGAAGGCTCATTTTAGGCCGCAGAATACACCAAAAGCGTCACCGCACAGCACACAAAGCCACCCAAAAGCACTAGTTGAGGGCAGGTAACACGGCTTTGTTACAATTCATGTGTTACCTTTGTGCACGAATGGATATTTGACACTCACATCAACAAAAATACGCAATATATTGATATTACTGAAATATTTATTGTTATGCGAAAAAGTTCACAAAAAAATACTAGCCAAAAATAAAAAAGGTGTTACTATGAGTAACAAGAGGTAACAAAATTACCTCGGACCCGAAAGTAACCCTCAAAAAGGAAATCGCAAATGAAAAAGTCATCTTCAGCACTCGTAGCTTTACTTTTAGCCGCTCCAGTATTTGCCCCTTGGATTGCGCTGACCTTAGCTTATCAACCCTTTTAAAGCTGTTGATATTGCGAATGTACCGCTGTTTTAAAGTAAGACGCTAAACCGCATTTTGCGGGGAAGCACTGGAAGCCGATACTGATAAACAGTTCTGCGAATTGCAGAGACTGAGTGACACAAGCAGACACTCGCACGTGAATGGCCTTCTTTATATGTAGCGCCTCAAATAGTGCAGCTGATGTGTATAAATCACTCCTGTTATTAGTCATCTCTTCCAAAACTAGCGCTTTGGCGCAAACACAAATTTAAGCCAGTCGGCAGCTACATGGGCGGACTGAGAAAGCGTACAGATTGTTATTGTTTTTTGTTGTAACTTTGTTTGACTGTTTGGTTGTTTTTACCTCCTCGTGTTTGACCCTGCATAGGCTCCTTGCTCGTTATATCTTTTTGTTATGGCGACTCGGGGCCCTTTTTTTATCTCTGTCACAAATTTTGAAACTGGTTTGTTAATGGCGCGCTAACGAACACCTGTGATCAGCATTTAACCTACACTCGGTTCTCTGCAGGCAAACCTGCAGCTCATAAACCAACCCATCGTAAACATGATGTTTATCGTCAAAGGAGTTTTTAAATGGATACTTTAATTTTTTCGCAAACCGCTATTTTTCGCCTGCAACAATTGGGCAGCCAGTACTATCACCACACCGGTGAACGCCACAGGCTCGCCAATGAAAACGGAATTTTAGAATTGCTGGTTAGCAGCGCTTTAATTTCAGATCGCAAAGTGCGCGCCGCTTATGATGGTTTTGTGATGGAATTGAACAAACGCCAAATTGATGCGCTAACCCAACGCGGTATTAAATTACGCTTCCCAATGCATGTATCTTCAGTTGCTCCGATTCGCCAAGCAGGCTGAGAAAGCTTCAGCCATTTGCTCTAGTAACCGCTGATAGGTCGCGGCACCTTGAGTGCCGAGCGCATCTAAAGTCCCTAGATTTAAGTGCAATTCTTGCGCTAATGCACGCGCGGATTGCATATCGTTGTAAGGTTCTAAGAATAAACATTTCCCTTCCTTCGCTAATTTCTCGCGCAACTGGTGCATATGTCTTGCGCCCGGTTTTTGTTCGGGCGTGAAAGTCACATAATCCAGTTGTTTCAATCCATAGCGGCCCACAAAATGGCCGAATCCCTCGTGATAAACCGCAAAACCCTCACGCGCCAAAGGCTTTAACGAAGCCAGCAGCTTTTGATCTAAATTCGTCGCTTTAGCAACAAATAGCGCCAAATTCGCGCGATATTGCGCAGCGTTTGCAGCGTCAACTTGCACTAATTTTGCCGTAAGCGCCTGGGCGACCAAAATCGCATTGCGTGGATCCAACCATAAATGCGGGTCATGCTCATGGTGATGCTCATGCGCCTCAGCTGACTCGGCCGGCCAGTTCATATTCGCCAAATCATAGGCAGTGATAATTTTTTCGCTCGGCAAATTCGCAAGCGGCTTTTGCAGAAAGCTCTCTAGTTCTGCGCCAACCCATAGAATCACATCCGCTTTTTGCAGGCGCGCGTGATCAGACATTTTCAAAGGGTAGTTATGATGCGAAGCTGTGGATGGTAATAAAGTATCTACATCCGCTGAAGAACCCGTAATTTCCTGAGCGATAAGCGTAAGCGGCTTAAGGCTGGATAAAACCAGCGGTTTAGCCTGCGCAGCCGAGGCCAACGACAATAAAATCGCTACGCATAAGGATAAAAACGGGTGCTTCATAATGCCAATACTCGCCCAACCAATAAAATATCGTAAGTATGCAAGCGCAATGGAGTCGGTGAGCGCTGCCAGATGTAAGGTTATAGTGTAACATATTGCTTTATGCACTCTTTACCTCTGTGTACTTTGCCCTTGTAGCCTGCGGATTCCACCATGTACACACTTGCCAAGGCTTGCAGCCACCACAACCACGGCCATTGCATTAGCGATGCAATCAATGCCGCGCGCCAACTGTGCGATGCGCGCGGCGTTCGCCTCACCAGCCTGCGCGAGCAGGTGCTAGAGCTGGTTTGGCAGAGCCACAAGCCGCTCGGCGCTTACACCTTAATGGATATGCTCGCTCAAGCCTCTACACGTCGGGTTGCACCTCCCACGGTCTATCGCGCGCTGGATTTCCTGCTGGAAGAAGGGCTGATCCACCGCATTAACAGCCTGAATGCCTATATTGGCTGCCCATCACCCACGCAAAAGCACCAAAGCCATTTTCTGATTTGCCAAGGCTGCAGCGTAGCGGTCGAGCTAGACAACGCTCAAATCAACCAAGCCGTATTTGATGCCGCTGCCGCTGCTGGCTTTACCCTTGCTAGCCACACCATAGAAATCAATGGCCTTTGCCCCAGCTGTCAACTCGAGGCAACTAAACAATGAATGCTGCAACATTAATCCACGCCCAAGGCGTTGGCGTTATTCGCAATGGGCGCCACCTACTTAAAAACGCTGACCTGACCCTTGAAGCGGGCAAGATTGTGACCTTAATCGGCCCCAATGGCGCAGGTAAAACCACCTTGGTGCGCAGCGTACTCGGTCTTATCAAGATAGACGAAGGTAAGATTGAATGTGCGCCCGCATTGCGCATCGGCTATATGCCGCAAAAACTTCACCTGGATGCCAGCCTGCCGCTCAACGTTGAGCGCTTTCTCTTATTAGGTGGTCAAGCGCGCGTCAATTTGGCCGAGATTCAACAGCTCACCGGCATCGAAAAACTCAGTAAAACACCCATGCAATTGCTCTCTGGCGGCGAAACCCAGCGCGTGTTGCTCGCCCGTGCATTGCTGCGTGACCCGCAATTGCTGGTGTTGGACGAGCCCGTACAAGGCGTGGATGTCAGCGGCCAATCCGCACTTTACGCGTTGATTAACGATATCCGTAAAGCGCGCAACTGCGGCGTTTTGTTGGTCTCCCACGACTTGCACCTAGTGATGGCAACCACCGATACGGTGATCTGCCTCAACCAGCACGTTTGCTGCCAAGGCCACCCAGACACAGTCACCAATGACCCCGCCTACCTCGCACTCTTTGGTGCAGGATTGGCAGAAACAACGGGCGCCAAACCTCAAGTTGCGCTCTATCACCATCACCACGACCACCAACATGACGCCCATGGCAATGTGATTAAAGGTGGAGTCGGATGTTCAGACGCTTGCGAGCACGATCACCATGCCTGATTTTTTACTCAACGCACTCTTGGGCGGAATCGCCGTTGCGCTAGTCGCAGGCCCGCTGGGTTCCTTCGCCGTGTGGCGGCGCATGGCCTATTTTGGCGATACTCTCGCGCACTCAGCCTTACTCGGTATCACTTTTGGCTTATTGCTAGGCGTAAATCTCAACCTTGCTGTCGCCATCGGCTGCTTGTTGCTGGCACTCATCTTAGTCGCCATGCAACAAAATCGCTTCTTGGCGACGGATACCCTGCTTGGGATCCTCTCCCACTCAACCCTAGCGCTTGGTCTCGTCTGCGTCAGCCTGTTTAGCGGTACGCGCATCGACCTACTTGCCTATTTATTTGGCGATATCTTGTCAGTAAACATAAGCGATCTCATCACCATTTGGCTGATTTCACTGGGCGTTATAGGCGCGCTGATCTGGCTGTGGCGTCCATTGCTCGCCATTACCGTACATGAAGAATTGGCACAAGTTGAAGGAATCCCCGTCAATAAAGTACGCACTGCGCTTATGTTGTTGATGGCGCTGGTGATTGCGATTGCGATGAAAGTCGTCGGCG
>DAOORH010000135.1:0-8169 GCA_035389145.1 Cellvibrio sp. | reverse complement strand
CATTGGTGAACGTCAGCCCTTAAGCTCAACCGGTTTAGGAAAGGCACTCTTGCTAGACCATACCAAGGCGCAGCTTGAGGCCATTTACAACCAAGAACAGAGCCAATATCACACCAATATGGAAAGCTGGCTTGCGCGTATGGAGATCTATAGTCGCCAGGGCTGTGCCTTTGACTTAGAAGAAAATGAAGATCGCATCCGCTGCGTTGCGGCCCCTATTCGCAATGCGGGCGACAAAATTATTGGCTCAATCAGCGTTGCATCCGCAGCTCAGTACATGGACGACAATCGCATGAATGAATTGCGAGAAAGTGTTATCGCCACGGCGAAGGCTATTTCCGCTGAGTACGGCTGGCGAGATGCGTCAGCAGAAGATAAATCCTAATGCCCAAATAAGGTAGGTTTGAATGTTATTGCAAGGCAAGAGAGTTCTCATTACAGGCGCCACGCGCGGAATTGGCCGATCCACCGCGCTGAACTGTGCAGCTCAAGGTGCGAATATAGGTATCAACGGTTACCAAGATCCAGATGCCGCGGCCAGCTTGCTTGCAGAAATAGAAAGCTTGGGTCAAAGCGCCTTTTTCTTTGAAGGCGATGTTGCGGACCCACAAGCCGCGACCGGCTTTATCAATGCGGCGGTAGAACATTTTGGCGGTGTGGATGTATTTGTCTCCAACGCTGGCATCTGCCCCTTCCACAGTTTTTTAGACATGCCGATAGATGTTTTACGCCGAACCACCGAAGTAAACTTAGTAGGCGCTTACACCATGTGCCAAGCTGCCGCGCAGCAAATGGTGCGTCAAGGCAAAAATGAACAGGGGTGCGGTGGCTCCATTATTGCCATCAGCTCTATTTCTGCGCTGGTCGGCGGAGAACTGCAAACTCATTACACCCCAACCAAAGCGGGTGTTCATTCACTTATGCAATCTACCGCCATTGCGTTGGGTAAATACGGCATTCGCTGCAACTCGGTGATGCCCGGTACTATCCAAACGGATATCAATAAAGACGATTTAAGCAATCCCGAAAAGCGCGCCTACATGGAAAAGCGCATACCCCTTGGGCGCTTGGGTGTGCCTGATGATATCGCCAAAGTCGTGGTCTTTTTAGCCTCTGATCTTGCGGGCTACGTCACTGGCGCTTCCGTATTAGCGGACGGCGGCATGTTCGTAAATTTGCAATAGAACTTTTCTGATGCGCTCTTGAATCGGCGCGGTGACGATAAACAAATACAATAACTTTGAAGAGACTGTTAGATGATTCTCGCCAACATCGACGACTACCGAACGCTTGCACGAAAACGCCTTCCTCATTTTTTATTTGAATATATCGATGGTGGCGCATTCAGCGAAACAACATTGCGCAATAACAGCACAGATTTACAAACCATCGTTCTGCGCCAACGTGTGCTGCGCGATGTTTCTTCAGTCTCAACTGCAACTACCTTGTTCGGCAAAGAATATTCAATGCCGCTGGGGTTGTCTCCAGTGGGAATTGCTGGTTTGAATGCGCGTCGCGGTGAAGTGCAAGCCGCGCAAGCTGCAGAAGAAGCTGGTGTCCCTTTTTGTCTCTCTACGGTGTCTGCTTGCTCAATTGATGAGGTTCGTGCCGGCGTAAAAAATCCATGTTGGTTTCAACTTTACATGATTAAAGACCGTGGCTTTTTGCGCGAAATTTTAGCGCGCGCAAAAGCAGCAGGAACCGATACCTTATTATTTACGGTAGACATGCCTGTACCCGCAACACGCTATCGCGATATGCGCTCAGGTTTATCGTCTGGCTCAATTTTACAACGCAAAATAACACGCGCACGCCAAGTACTCATGCGCCCACATTGGGCGTGGGATGTTGGTTTACTGGGACGACCACACACGCTGGGGAATATTGCGCCAGTGTTGGGCGACAACGCAGGTATTGATGAATTTTGGAGTTGGCTCGCCAATAATTTTGATCCCACTGTAACGTGGGCTGATATAGATCGCATTCGCACTGAATGGGATGGCAAGTTTGTGATCAAAGGTATTCTTGATTCCGAAGATGCAAAACAAGCAGCAACGCTAGGTGCCGATGGCATTATTGTCTCCAACCACGGTGGCCGACAATTAGACGGCGCGCTATCCGCCATTCGAGCTTTGCCTAAAATTGCAGATGCGGTGGGCGATGACCTCAGCATTATTATGGACAGCGGAATTCGCAGCGGGCTCGATGTAGTGCGTGCACTCGCCCTAGGCGCAAATTTTGTGATGATTGGCAGACCTTGGGTGTATGCGCTCGCCGCGCGACAAAAAAGAGGCGTGCGTGAAATCTTGGATATTTTTAAAAATGAAATGCGCGTCGCTATGGCGTTGTCTGGCTGCACCGCAATTGAAAACATAAGAAACGATGGAATTGTTCAATTAGCCTAATAAAGAAAAATGACAACACTCTACTCATTGCAATCTGAATCACAACGAATAGCCGAGGTAAGTATGATCACCAAAACGACTCTCTTGAATTTTTTTCGCATCCAAATAGTTATACTTTTTGGCAGCGCCCTTTTCGCTACAGCTAGTGAAAAAACTTCGCAAGACAAAGCCACGCTAACAAGTGATGCACAAAAAGTAACGCTCGCGGTTCGCGATCAGCGCATTACCTTAGATGTCTTTAGTAAAAATAAAAAGATTATCGCGCTAAACAATATACATTTTAATGAAACTGCCGCTCTGAAATGGACGCTTGCCAATGCATCGGAAAATTCAATTTCCGTTGTGGGGGAGTTTCCTGCCTCGGTGGATTTCTACACCCCAGTCACCAACACTGAACGCCGCCTTGTTACGCTTGTCATCAGCAAAGTAAACGGCGGCTTCAGAGTTAATGCGGAGCCAACTTGGGGCAGAACAGCTGCATTAAGTTTTAATTATTTAGGCGACCATTTTTTTGGTTTATCCGAACCGTTACAACCCAATAACCAACTCTCACCCGATCTTACCGGCAGCAGTATCACCGTGGATATCAATAGCGAAGATGCGTACATTCATGAAAATTATGCAACGGCTTATTCCGCATTTTATATGAGCAGCTTTGGTTATGGCGCATTCTTTGATAGCTTTGCTCGCGGCCGTTATGATCTTGCCATCAATGGCCAAAATCGCGTTACGCACGACACTGGAAAACTGGATTGGTATGTATTCCCCGGTAACGATGGCGTGGAAATTCAACGCGCATATTTCTCGCTAGTCGGCACACCTAAAACTGTTCCTGCTTGGGGCTTAGGCCCTATGGGTTGGCGCGATCAAAACAATGGCGGCGCAGCCGAAATAGTTGATGATGTAAAAAAAATGCGCGAGTTAAAAATCCCTTTTACGTCATGGTTTGTTGATCGCCCTTACAGCGATGGCGCACACGCTTGGTCTCAAATGAATTTCAGTGCACTCTTCGCCAACCCTGCGCAGTGGATTAATCAACTGCGTACGCAGGAAGGCATAGAGTTTATGACCTGGACTGCAACAGCCACTTTTGGCGATACCACTGTTGGCAAACATCTGCAGGGGAAATTTTCTTACCTTGATTTAACAGATGACAAAACCGTAAAAACATTTCAAAAATCCCTGACAGAGAAGCAACTCGTATTTGGTGTGAAAGGCCATAAAATGGATCGCGCTGATGAAGCGTTTCCTGTGAGCGAAGATTGGGCGGACGCCAATGTACCCATTCCAGAGCGTCGCAACAAATATTCATATCTCATGGCAAAAGTGCACGACGAAGCCCTACGCAAACAATGGGGCGACGACCAAATGACATTTGCACGCTCAGCTTATCAACGCAGCCAACCTTACCTCAGCGCAATTTGGGGCGGAGACCCGCGCACCAGTTGGGAAGGATTACAAAGTAACTTTGCCAACGCAATGCGCTCTTCATTTATAGGTTTCCCCGTGTGGGGCACAGATGTAGGCGGCTACCAAGGCGATGGCTACATCCCCGAAAATCTTTATATTCGCTGGATGCAAGCCGGGAGTATGAGTGGCCTATTTGAAATTAAATTAGATGGTGCAGGCGGTGCCGGCAAAGATCGTATGCCTTGGCGTTACGATGAACAGTTCCAAACCATTTTCCGCAATATTTGTAATGAACGCATGCAGTTTGTGCCTTATCTTTATTCACTCGCCAGCACCAGTGCTACCACTGGCGCCTTAATGCAGCCCATGGCTTACAAACATTTATTCGATAAAAATACTTACAGCATTGCCGATCAATTCTATTTAGGCAATGCACTCTTAATAGCACCCGTTTTACACGAAGGCGAAAAACGCAGCCTCTATTTACCAACCGGAAACTGGGTCGATTTTAATAATACTGCGCTGCGCTACAAAGGTGGAAAAACAATAGAAGTCAATGCACCACTCTCTACCATTCCACGCTTTATCGCCGAAAACTCCATTTTTGTTCAGGGTAATATTTACCAAGGCAGTAATCGCCACTGGAATTCGCAAGCGCCAAAATTAACGATTACCGCCAACCCCGCAGACACTAAAGGCAATACCGAATTTATCTATGTGGATATGCTCGACAAGAATCAGCACAAAAACATAACCATGCAACGCGACAAAAAGAATATTGTATTGCATATTCCAGCATTGAACTCTGCAAGTGAATTACATGTATTGCTACAGCAATCGCCCAAAACGGTAATGCTTAATAATAAGCCGGCAGCCACTTGGACTTTTGACGAGAAGACAAAACAAGTTCAGGTACCACTGGATATCGCCGAACAAGCCAATATCACAATTAATTTGTGACTAGCGAAAACAACTACAAAAAAATCTATTGTCATTTTTAGATAAAAATGACAATAGATCGACGTTTATTGCGAGAAATTTACGATAAAATGAAACGCGAATTTTAGCTAATTTTTTCTCCGCCTAAATTTGCATGCTATCGAGCAATATTTTCAGTGGCGTTCGACGACAGCGCATCGAGTCCGTTAATTGTTGTAGTACCTTGTCCTATGGCTTTGGTAAGTTGTATCTATGGATTATGAGCTGGTCAGCAATGTCAAACGAAAGTGAGTTACCGCTTCTATGCTCCCCCCCACTAGCTCAACGCATCGAGGAGATTAGTTGTTGCTTTATCGTTTTTCACTTTTTTATTGCTCTCCTCCCCTTTTTCTAATTTTTCGAAGAGATATATCGGAAAGTCATAGGCTTAACGCGAGCATCAGCATCCATTTCGCCCAAGTGATACTTAATTTTTCCCCTAATATTTTTTTCATCCCACAGACTGCATTCAGACAATCATTCAGTTGAGTAAGCGTATTTTTTGATTATTTTCCTGAGAGTTACACCGACGGCTTGCTTGAATGTATACCTGCGAATCCAGCAGTCCTATTCAATGAAAGTAACTTAGTATTTGGCGAGCCTGGTTTGTAGAACAGAATTCCATTTTTACACTAAACCTAGATTAGTGCGGTAAGAACTTAGATATCGCAACACAGAGACATTAGCTCTGAACTTCCGCTTTGGGCACAGAGTGCCCACTCGAAAAAATATTGTCAAAATTTCAGCTTAAGATTTTCGTTTCGACACCTTCGGCCAGAACCGGACGGTCACATTATTTTATTAAACCCGTTTTCCATTCCAAAGCAGCCCCTCTAATTCAATACGTTATCTTTTCTATAGTGTTCACCAACATCCATTCTCTAGCTTTGTTGACCCGAATCAATACAGCACAGATTGCAGGTGCTTTAATGGGATCAATCAAGAGGAGCCTGACATGAAAGAGCGAATTTACAAAAAAATGGCCGGTACGTCAGCCATATTTATACCAGCAGATTATGCAAGCGCTTCACCTGTTGAACGCGATGGATTGGTTTGGACTGATACCGAACTCAGCATGCCCTCTAGCCCCCAAACCTTACAATGGAAGCCACCACTGATGAGCACTTTAGCATTGGAAGGTTTAGAGGAATACGATCCCCCCTCAACAGACGATGCGCGCTATGTGAATAATCTCGACATCGCTTTTGTTTACATAGGAAAAATTCGTGGCTGGGTAGCTTTAACAAATTATCTGTGACAGAGTCATAATATTTTTACTAGGGTTTAAGATTATTATTGATGATTGTGAACCATATTAAGTCAGCATTAGATCACTTTTGAGTATCGAATCTGCTCGGTGTTTTTTAAATAAACATCAAACACCATACAAACACGACGAATCAGCAAGCGCCCAGCATCTAGCACTTTTATTTTATGCTCCCCTACTTCCAGTAAACCGTCATTCACCATTGGCGTTAATTCTCGTAACTCGTCTGCGAAATAGTCCTGTGCATTGATTCCATACTGTTCATCCAAACTGTCAAAATTCAACTCGAAATGACAAATTAATTGATTGATAACGTCTTTGCGAATGAGGTCTTCCCGGCTCAGCTGTAAGCCGCGAACGCGGGCATGCTGGTGATCGCCGATGCGCGCCTGATAGTCATTTAGGTTTTTGGCGTTCTGGATATAGACATCATCAAACGCGCTAATGGCCGACACACCAAAGGCCAGCAAATCACAATCTCCGTGAGTTGAATAGCCCTGGAAATTACGCTGCAATTTACCTTGTTGTTGTGCAATCACCATCGAATCATTCGGCTTAGCAAAATGATCCATGCCTATGTAGACGTAACCAGCACTTTGTAAGCGCTCAATTGCCATTTGCAAGAGTTCAAGCTTTTGCATCGGTGAGGGTAAATCCGCAGAGCTAATAAGCTCCTGACTCTTAAACAGGTGCGGCATGTGTGCATAATTGAATAGAGACAAACGATCAGGGGAAAGATCTATAACTTGCGCTAAGGTTTCACCCACACTTCTTAAAGTCTGCTTTGGCAAACCGTAAATTAAATCCATGCTAATAGAATGATAGTTTTGCTGGCGAAGGTCTTGCATCAAGCTATCAACTTCTTGTCGGCTATTATAGCGATTAACCGCACGCTGCACTTCAGGATCAAAATCTTGCACACCCATGCTAACGCGATTAAACCCCAAGTTGCGTAAGTGCCCCATGGTATTGCTAGACACTTTGCCGGGATGGATTTCAACCGAGTATTCACCCGTATCATCATCGCATAAGGTGAAATATTCCCGAGTCACTTTCATAAGCTCAGACATTTCGTCATCGCTAATGAACGTAGGCGTACCGCCGCCCCAATGCAATTGCGTAACAACTCGATGAGCATCAAATAAAGCCGAGCGCGCTGTTATTTCTTGGGCAAGGTATTGTAGATAAGGCGCGGCACGGGTTTTGTTAGGTGTGACGACTTTATTGCATCCACAATAAAAACACAGCGTCTCGCAAAAAGGGATATGAATGTAAAGTGATAATGGTTTGGCGCCGTGATTACTGCGCGCCACTGCATCATAAAAATCCTGGTCAGAAAAATTATTATGAAATTGTGGTGCAGTCGGGTATGACGTATAGCGTGGGCCCGCCAAATCATATTTACGCAGTAAGTCTGTGTCCCATTGCAGTGGTTGTGAAAAAATCGCCATACAGCAAACCTTCAAAATTAATTGTTACTGCCCAAATCACCAACTGTAATAATGACTCCCATGCTTGTGGTTAAAATCAATCACTAAGGATTATAAAACTCACCTTGTTTGCGTAAGTAAAACCACCAATTTAAAAGTACACACACGCCATAGAAAGCCGCAAAACCCACCATGGCATATTCTGGTGTTGCTGCTTTTATTTGCTCACCAAATACTTGTGGAATATAAAAAGCACCGTAACCTGCAACCGCTGAAGTCCAGCCCAACACAGGCCCAGCTTGTTCTTTCGGGAATACCGCTGCGATGGTCCGGAAAGTAGAGCCATTACCTAAGCCGCTGGCAGCAAACATGCCTAAAAACAATAAGAAAAAGGGTACGAAATATTGTTCAGGGTGCGCTGATTGGTAAGCGAGGCGCATGTAGTAGGCCGCCGCCAACGATAAAACCACCAAGGCAATTGCACAGACTTGGGTTACTAATGCACCGCCAAATTTATCGGAAATCCAACCGCCTACAGGGCGAATAAGCGCACCAATAAAAGGAGCAATCCACGCATAGGTCAATGCACTGGGGCCGCCAGGGTTTACTGTAGTGTGTGTCATCACCCCATCAACACTAATGTGGCTGTAACCAAAAATAACTTGAATCGACAAAGGGA
>DAOORH010000134.1:0-8334 GCA_035389145.1 Cellvibrio sp. | reverse complement strand
GCTATTTGAACAAATGATGGTGCCTTGGTCAATTTAGTTTTTCAACAGCATCGGCAAGTTGCAGACTTCAAAGCCATTCATGCCCGGCATCATGACATCCAGCAGAATCAAATCGGGGCTTTGTTTTTGCGCTAATTCGAGCGCTCGCTCGCCATTGGTGGCAACGATCAGTTGGCATTCAAGGTCTTCGAGTATTGCGCTTAGTACATCTAGGTTTTCGGGGGTGTCATCGACGAGCAGTATCCGCGAACTAGCATGCATAACCAACCTCATTCCATCGTTATTGTTTGTCCGACAATTTCATTTATGAATCGTCTTTTAACCTTAGTCGAGTTGATAATAACAGAGGCTAGCGAATTTGCACTATCGCGCCAAAGATTAAGAAGTGATAAGGAATCAAACAATCAGCACTTCAATAATTGCCGAACCTCTTTAGCCAGTTCCACAATAGAGAATGGAGCAGAACCTTCTGCCTTGTTGCTGAGCGTGACGTAAACATTCTGCCCAGCCTTGGCTGTTCCGGCGATTACCTTAGCCAAGGTGGCACGTGTTCCCAAATCTGGATCAATCATTTTGTCGTAGGGGGAATATGCTTGTTGGGCATCCTCATAACCGTAGGCGCCGTGTAAAGGGTTCAGGTTCCAGCGACAAACCAAAGGGCCGGGCCACAAGGCGCGAAGAATAGGGAGTTGCTCACTAATGGGCGGCATTTTTGCGTGCAGCCCCATGCAATAAGTTGCGCGCGTATCACGCAAGGCTTGTACAAATTGTGGAGTCAGCCATTGTGGATCGCGCACTTCAACCGCGACTACGCCGTCTGGTGCTAGGTGACGAAAATCGGGAATTGCGCTCAGCAATTGATGCAAGCGATCAATCATTTCCGGCATTCGCGCCAGCAAACTATTGGGTAGCGGGCTGATCTGGAATACCAAGGCGCCAAGTCTGCGCCCTAAGCCTTCCAATGCAGGCTCCACAAACATTTGTACTGATTCCGCTGCATCTAGGAAATGGGGATTAGGCATCATGCCGCGACCGGATTCATCGCGAATTAATGCGTCCGTAATCAAGCTCGGGGCTTTCACCACAAAACGAAAATCCTGATCCACCTGCGAAGCGTATTCCGCAAACTGCGCAACATTTAACGGCCGATAAAAACTGCGATCAATACTCACAGTGCGAAACAGTGGATGCTTGGCGTAAGCGGTAAGTCCATGGCGAGATAAATTGGTTTCAGGATATTCATCATCCCAAACTAAACCCGCCCAGCCGGGATAATTCCAGGATGAAGTGCCCAATCTTAAATGCGACGGGAAAGATTGCGCTAAGGTTATTAATTCTGGGTTCGCAGTTGCAGGCTCCACCGCCCAGCTGGATTTTTTGGCGGGTTTGGAGGCGGCATCTTCAGGTTCGTCGAACAATGAATTTTGCATATCGAATAGACCATTTAATACGTGCAATAAAAAAGGCCAACAGCGAGTAAAACTGTTGGCCTTTTTAGATCAATCATGGTGAATTACAAACTCAACACTTTCTCACCGCGTGAAATACCACTCACACCGGAGCGCACTACTTCAATAATCGCTGCATCACCTACGGCCAACAAAAACGCATCGAGCTTATCGCTCGCTCCGGTAATTTGAATGGTGTAAAGCGAGCTGGTTACATCGATGATTTGACCACGAAAAATATCCACGCAGCGTTTTACTTCTGCACGTTGTGCACCTGAGGCTTTAACTTTAATCAGCATCAGTTCGCGCTCAATGTGCGCGCCTTCGGTTAAATCAACCAGCTTCACCACATCAATTAATTTGTTGAGGTGCTTGGTGATTTGTTCGATTTTGTGATCGTCACCGAGTGTGGTCAACGTCAAGCGTGAAAGCGTTGGATCTTCGGTTGGCGCTACCGTTAAGCTTTCGATGTTGTAACCGCGCTGTGAGAACAAACCAACAACGCGCGACAATGCACCGGGGGCGTTTTCTAATAGAACTGAAATTATGCGTCTCATTATGTACGCTCCGTTTTGCTTAACAACATATCGCGCATAGAACCGTTAGGCGCAACTTGCATTGGATAAACGTGCTCGCTTTGATCGACCATAATGTCCATAAACACCACGCGATCTTTCATGGCAAAACATTCTTCCAGTTTCGCTTTCAGTTCTTCTTTTTTAGTCACGCGAATACCAACATGGCCATAAGCTTCTGCAAGCTTGATGAAATCTGGCAATGAGTCTTCATACAAACTTTCTGCGTAACGGCTGGAGTACTGCATATCTTGCCATTGACGAACCATGCCGAGGGCTTGGTTGTTTAAGCAGATAATTTTTACCGGCAAGTGATATTGCGTACAGCAAGACAATTCTTGGATACACATCTGGATTGAGCCTTCGCCGGTAACGCAGACAACGGTTGCATCACGATAGGCCATTTGCACGCCCATAGCGGCAGGCAAACCAAAGCCCATGGTGCCAAGACCACCGGAGTTGATCCAACGGCGCGGTTTATCGAACTGATAATACTGCGCCGCAAACATTTGGTGCTGGCCAACGTCAGACGTTACATAAGCATCGCCTTTAGTCACTTCCCAAATCGCTTGAATGACTTCTTGCGGTTTGATTTTGTCGCTGGTGGTATCGAAACGGTTTTGCGTGTAAATACCGTGGCGTTCGCGCCATTCGTTAATTTGTTTCCACCACGCTGTAATCGCTTCAGCATCGGGCTTTTCGCTCGATTCTTTGATGAGCGCGATCATGTCAGTCAGCACGCTATCCACTGAACCTACGATAGGAACATCGGCAACCACGGTTTTAGAGATAGACGCTGGGTCTATATCAATGTGGATAATTTTTGCGTTAGGGCAGAATTTACTCACGGTGTTGGTAACGCGGTCGTCAAAGCGCGCGCCTACGGCGAGAATCACATCGCTGTGGTGCATGGCCGTATTCGCTTCAAAAGTACCGTGCATACCGAGCATGCCCAGGAAGCGTTTGCCTGTACCGGGGTAAGCGCCTAAGCCCATCAATGTATTGGTTACGGGGTAATCCAGCATATCAACCAGCTGCACTAACAGCTCAGATGCATTGCCTTGTACCACGCCGCCGCCGGTGTAAATCATCGGGCGTTTTGCACCCAACAACAGCTGTACGGCTTTTTTGATTTGGCCAGCATGACCGCGCGTTGCGGGCGTGTAGGAACGCAGCTTCACCTTATCGGGATATTCATAAGGGAAGGTAAACGCTGGGTGTGTTAAATCCTTAGGTACGTCGATAACCACTGGGCCTGGGCGGCCAGTAGAGGCGATGTAGTAGGCTTTTTTAACGGTTTCAGCGATTTCGCTTTGGTGTTTAATCATGAAGCTGTGCTTCACGACGGGGCGCGAAATACCGACCATGTCGGTTTCCTGAAACGCATCTTCACCGATCAAATGGCTCTGGACTTGGCCAGAAATCACCACCATCGGAATAGAATCCATATAGGCCGTCGCAATACCGGTAATGGCATTGGTCGCACCTGGGCCGGAGGTCACGAGTACGGTACCGACTTTACCTGTTGCGCGAGAATAGCCATCGGCAGCGTGAGTAGCGGCTTGTTCGTGACGAACGAGAATGTGTTTTACGTCTGATTGACGAAAGATGGCATCGTAAATATGCAGTGCTGCGCCACCTGGATAGCCGAAAACGACTTCAACGCCTTCGTCTTTCAGAGCGCGGATGAGCATATCTCCGCCTGAGAGCATTTCCACAGTTTTTCCCCTTTGGAATTTGGCCCCTTTAGAGCCCTATTAGGTCCAATACAATAAATCGCACAGTAATGTACGTATGCAACGGTGTAAGGACACACGAAAGTGCCTAGCGACGAAAGTCTACTGAGGCATTATGAATGATCAACAACAAACACCCGGCAAGGCATAGGTCGGATCAGCGAAAACCGTGCAGGTAAACAGCGGCTTTCTTGGCAGCGCCCAAGGTTTTTGAGCGCCTACCGCAGATGGTTCGCCAAGAGGGTGACTTGGCTGGGTGCAGACGAGATTCCGAGCTTATCGGTCATCTTGCAGCCATCTGGAGGAGCGGCAATTTTCGCAGCTAAGGCGGGGATGTCAAGGGAAGAGTCAAGAAAAGAGGCTTAAATAGCGCTAAAACCTATGGATTCCTTATGTTTATCAGGGTTTGTGTGCGTGCGACAGATTAAACACCCAACCCTGCAACCCCTTTTGCAAATCGCTCCACCAAAAAATCGATAAAAAATCGCACCTTGGGCGCAAGGTAACGCTGCTGCGGGTAGACCACCCACACACCGGTATCTTGGTAGCGGAACTCATCCAGCACCGATTGCAAGCGGCCGCTGGTGAGGTGTTCATCCACGTAGTAATCCGGTAGTTGCGCTATGCCTATACCTTTGAGGGCTGCATCCAACAAGCCGGGGCCGGAGTTGGCCTGCCAGTTACCGCGCACCACTACATCTTTACGCAAACCATTTTGCGAGAGCAGCCAGCTCGCGCGCGAACCAATCAAGCATTGATGTTGATCCAATGCGGCCAAATTTTCAGGTTTTGGATGGCGAGCGAAATACTCTGGCGAGCCTACAAGATACTCTTTGCGATCACACAAGCGCCGCGCAATGAGCGTAGACTCCTTGAGTACGCCCATGCGAATGCCGAGATCGAAACCCTCATCAATCAACTCAACTTGGCGATTGCTGAAATACATACTGACTTTGATCTGCGGGTACAGTAATGTGAAGTCATTTACCAAAGGTGCTATATAGCGGTCGCCAAAGGTCGTGGCTGCAGTGATTTTTAGCAGGCCCGTGGGCTGACCTTGGTGATGATTCAGCATCAGTTCGGCTTCTTTAAAGCCATCAAAAAGCTGGCGGCAGCTGTCGTAATAGAGTGCACCCGTATCCGTTAGCCTAATTTGGCGCGTGGTGCGATAGAGTAATTGGGTGCCCAGCTGCTGCTCCAATTGGCTCACCATACGGCTGATATGTGAATTAGATACCTGTAGCTGGCGGGCGGCAGCAGCAAAGCTGCCGCCACGTACTACTTCCACGAAGGCTTCAACGCGATCCCAATGCTGCATTATTGCTCCTTGGCAACAATTAAGTGATTTTTAGGATGGTTACTGCTTGATAGGCACTAGTCTACACTCGCCAACCTAATCGAAATAGCGAATCCCCTTCATTAATATACTTAGTTGAACAGTTGAGAGCCCATCATGAAATCACGTGCCGCCGTCGCCTTTGCAGCAGGCAAACCTTTGGAATTGGTTGAAATTGATGTACAAGACCCGAAAGCGGGCGAGGTTTTGGTGCGTATTGTTGCCACCAGTGTTTGTCATACGGATGCCTACACCTTGTCAGGTGCTGACCCAGAAGGCCTGTTCCCCGCAGTACTTGGCCATGAAGGTGCGGGGATAGTAGAAGCAATCGGCGAGGGTGTTACAGGCTTAAAAGTTGGCGATCATGTGATCCCGCTTTACACCGCAGAGTGCCGCCAATGTAAATTCTGCCTTTCTGGCAAAACTAACCTTTGTGGTGCGGTGCGCGCCACCCAAGGCCAAGGCCTTATGCCCGATGGTACCAGCCGTTTCTCATTAGATGGCAAGCCCTTGTTTCATTACATGGGCACCTCGACCTTTTCGGAATACACCGTATTGCCAGAAGTATCCCTTGCCAAAGTTTCCAAAGAAGCGCCGCTCGATAAAATCTGCCTACTCGGCTGCGGCGTAACCACAGGGATTGGCGCGGTCTTTAATACCGCCAAAGTCACTCCTGGCTCAACTGTTGCCGTATTTGGTTTGGGTGCTATAGGTCTCGCAGTGATTCAAGGTTCGGTCATGGCCAAGGCTAGTCGCATTATTGCGATTGATGTAAACCCCGATAAGTTTGAGTTGGCACGTCAATTTGGCGCCACTGACTTTGTTAACCCAAAGGACTATTCAGACCCGATTCAGCAGGTGATTGTGAATATGACCGACGGTGGTGTGGATTACTCATTCGAGTGTATCGGCAACGTTAAGGTGATGCGCTCGGCTTTGGAGTCCTGTCACAAGGGTTGGGGCGAATCCATCATTATTGGTGTTGCGGCATCCGGGCAAGAAATCTCTACCCGCCCCTTTCAGCTCGTTACTGGCCGCGTATGGAAAGGTTCAGCCTTTGGTGGCGTAAAAGGCCGAACTCAATTGCCTGATTATGTTGAGCGCTATATGAAAGGTGAAATCAAAATCGACGAGTTCATTACTCATGAAATGCCGTTCGATAAAATCAACGAAGCTTTTGACCTGTTACATGAGGGAAAAAGTATTCGCACTGTGTTGCACTTTTAGCGCAGTAAATTCTCATTCGAGAGCAAGCTATGACCGATGTTGAACCAAGTTTAACCCTTGTCTCCGCCACAAAAAGTTTTGGCGGCTGGATCAAGCGCTACAAACACTATTCAAGCGTGCTGAACTGCGAGATGGTGTTTGGCATTTATTTACCGCCGCAAGCAGAAACCAATCCAGTGCCGTTACTCTGGTGGCTGTCTGGATTAACCTGTACCGATGAAAATTTCATGCAGAAATCTGGCGCGCAGCAAGTGGCGGCGAAATTGGGCATTGCAATTATTTGCCCCGATACCAGCCCGCGCGGCGTGAATATTTCCGGTGAAGATGACAGCTATGACTTTGGTTCAGGCGCAGGTTTTTATGTGAACGCTACGCAAGAACCTTGGGCGAAGCATTACCAAATGTTTGATTACATTGCTAAGGAGCTACCGGAATTAGTTTTTGCCAACTTCCCGCTCAATGGCAAAGAAAGTATTAGTGGTCATTCTATGGGTGGCCACGGCGCTTTAGTTTTGGCGCTGCGTCAGCCGGGTCGCTATGCATCTGTCTCTGCATTTGCGCCGATTGTTAATCCCAGCAACGTGCCTTGGGGGCAAAAAGCCCTGAGCGGTTATTTAGGTGATGATTCACAAGCTTGGGCTGAATACGATGCCTGCGCCTTAGTGCTCAAGGGTGAATCAAAGCAGCCTATGTTTATTGATCAGGGCGATGCCGATAGTTTCTTAATCGAGCAACTGCGCCCAGAATTGTTAGAGAAAGTCTGCCATCAGCGCCAGCATCCGTTGGTACTTAGGCATCAAGAGGGTTACGACCACAGTTATTATTTTGTCGCGACATTTATTGACGATCATTTGCGATATCACGCGCAGCATTTGTCTTAAGCTTATTTGATTGTCCAATTAGCCTCGCTCAAAGCGGGGCTTTTTAGTCTTAGGTGGGGGTGAAAATATATGCAGTTAAGATTTGATGTGTACAATGGCGCTCCCCGCTCCAAGATAGAGATTAGAGGTTGGCTATGAGCAATAACGATCACGAACATATTAAATCGAGCAAGCCGGATGAGCGTGACAGCGACTCGCTATTTGGTGACTTGGAGGAAGAGGTTTCCGAGGGAGGGCAAAAGGTTCGTCATAGAGGTGTCTATTTGCTCCCTAATTTATTCACCACGGGTGCATTATTTTGCGGTTTCTATGCCGTTATTTCTGGGATGCACGACAAGTTTGGTCACGCGGCCATAGCAATTTTCATTGCCATGTTGCTCGATGGTATGGATGGTCGCGTAGCGCGTATGACTAATACCCAGTCTGCATTCGGTGAGCAGTACGATAGCTTGGCGGATATGGTGTCTTTTGGTGTGGCGCCTGCGTTGGTGATGTTCACTTGGGTATTGGGTGATCTTGGGCGCTGGGGGTGGTCTGCTGCCTTTATCTATACCGCCTGTGCGGCTTTGCGTCTCGCGCGCTTCAATACGCAAATTGGCGTGGTCGATAAAAAGTACTTTATTGGCTTAGCTAGTCCTATGGCTGCAGCTATTATCGCGGCAACCGTCTTGGTGTTATCGAATTATCAGCTAGAAAGCCTGTGGGTAAAATCGGGTTTGGCCATTCTTACTGTGTGTACTGGTTTATTAATGGTATCCAATTTCCGTTATAGCAGCTTCAAAAGCGTGGATTTCCGTGGTCGCGTCCCCTTTGGTGTCATGCTTCTTATCGTTATGGCGTTTGCATTGTTGACGATTTACCAAGAGGAGGGTTTGTTAGTTATTTCGGTTGCCTATGGTTTGTCTGCGCCTTTGGTTTGGGTGTTGAGAAAGCTTGGTCTGCTTAAGGCGGAGTAATCTGGCTGTAAATTCTGCGTATTGGTCGCTTGGCAGCACATCTGTTTAGTTGTTGAGCTGAGCGACAAAATCCTTTCAGTAATTCCTCAAAAAGCCTCAAAAAAAGCTTGCAATGAAAGTGGTGGGTGCCTATAGTTCGCGCCCTCGCCGAGCAGGCAGTTTTCTTCTCCGGAAT
>DAOORH010000133.1:0-8359 GCA_035389145.1 Cellvibrio sp. | reverse complement strand
AGATTCAACGCTTCAGTAAATGCCAGTGCGACCGCAAACGTACCTGCACTTGCTGAGCCGTAGTGAGCCGCCACACTGGCAGCGTTTGCTTGTGTGAGTTTTACAGCGTTGCGTAACAATGGGTACAGAAGGAAAGGAATTAACGAACCCACCGCGAGTACCGCCAGCACTTCTGGCAAAAGCTGCCAACTCACCTGTCCATGAAGCGATAAGCCGCCTTTCAGGCCTAAGGTGAGCATCAGCAAAATACTGAGCGTATCGTAAGCAGCCTTGGGGACAACTAGATCCGACCTGGCCAAGCCAGCCAAGACGCCGAGCAAAAAAAACATAATGACGATATCGGGCATGCTACTTCTCCACTTTTGGGTTTACGTGGAGTCATTTTCATCCAGCCATAACATTTAATATAATTAATGTTTATACTTAATCGCATTTATAATTATCTATACTCAATTCGCCAATAAAAACCTATGAATATACGCCATCTCACATTTCGCCTGCTGCAGGTTTATGTTGCCGTGGTGCGCTCGGGTTCAATATCCCAAGCTGCCACTCAACTTCACCTCACGCAACCCACAGTATCTTTACAAATTAAACGATTAACAGAGGCTGTTGGCGACCAGCTGCTTGAGCTGCGCGAAGGCGGTTATCAACCAACATTTATCGGCAAGGAACTATTCAATGCCGCGCAAGATGCGTTAACGCGTTTTGAGGACTTCGATAACTTTTTGGATGATGCCGCTCGCGGTAATAAGGGCCATTTCAGTATTGGGATTGTGACTACGGCTAAATACATTTTGCCGCGCTTGCTTAGCCCCTACGCAAAACAGTTTCCAGCGGTGGATGTAACCTTAAATATTGGCAATCGCAGTACAGTGCTGCAGCGTTTTGATCATCAACTAGATGATCTTTATGTGTTTAGTCACCCACCCACAGGGGATCATGTTATTAGCGGTAGATTTTTGCGTAACCCCTTGGTGCTTATAGCGCCTAGAGATCATTGGGCGGCGCACAAAAAAAATGTGCATTTTTCCGAGCTTATTAATGAACGGTTTTTAATGCGGGAACCGGGCAGCGCAACGCGAATGATGTTTGAAAATTTTCTACGGGATAACAACTTGCAGTTGCGCAACACTTTACAGATAGAAAGCAATGAAGCTATTCGCTTGAGTGTAGAAACAGGTCTTGGGCTCGCGGTCATATCGGAACATACCTTGGCACAAGTAAACGCTAATATTGCAGTCGTGGCAGTTGATGGATTTCCCTTGTTAAGCCATTGGTATTTGGTTCGTCAGGGAGATAGACGCCTGCCTATTTCGGCACAGCAATTTATTGAATTTATGAATCTACATTTATCGGAATGGGTTGAAGAAAAATACGTGCGCAATGAACTTGCTGTATTGCTAAGCCGATTTTAATGCAAAAAAACTTTTATAAAAAAGCCCCCACAAATCTGGGGGCATAAAAAGTACCAACGTTGAGCGTTAAGAGCCGGTTAGCCTACCGGCTTTTTACGTGTAACCCAAAGACTGGCCATTACACTTAAAGCTATGACAGAAACAACAACCGCTAGCGATATTGCCACCGGCATATGAAACCAAGGCATGAGCAACATTTTTGTACCTATAAATGCCAAGACAATCGCCAAGCCGTATTTGATCAAGTGGAACCTTTCTGCCATGTCAGCCAATAAGAAATAAAGTGCGCGCAACCCCATAATGGCAAAAATGTTTGATGTCGCCACAATAAAAGGATCTGTTGTAATTGCGAATATGGCGGGAATTGAATCCACGGCAAAAATCACATCAGTAACTTCAATAAGAATTAAGACTAAAAACAGCGGCGTAAAATAACGTATGCCGTTATTTCGCACCATGAACTTTTCACCGCGGAAGTCGGGGGTAATCCGTAAATATTTGCGTGCGAGTTTTACCACCCAGTTTTTTTCCATTTCGGGTTTTTCATCTGAAGGGATCATCATTTTGATACCCGTTAAGAGCAAGAAGAAACCGAACAGGTAAAGCACCCATTTAAATTCCTGCACAATCCAGCTGCCGAGCATAATCATAATAATGCGCAACACAATGGCACCGAGCACACCGTAAATTAATACTCGTCGCTGATACTCGGGCGGCACTTGAAACGCGGTGAAAATTAATAGAAATACGAAAACATTGTCGACCGATAAAGATTTCTCAATGAGATAACCGGTCAAAAATTCTAGCGCCTTGCGATCAGCAATCTCAGAGCCCAAAGTGCCTTGCATGTGCCACCACAACCCAGCGTTAAACCCTATCGCCAAGGCAAACCATACAAAGGACCAACTTGCCGCCTCTTTAATACCGACCTTGTGAGCCTTGTTTGCACCAAATACAAATAAGTCCAACGCCAGCATAACCAGCACAAAGGCGACAAAGCCGCCCCACAGAATGGGGCTTCCTATGGATATCTCATTCATGGCGCAGCTCCATAATTTTTTGTTTTCAGGTTAATTGTTTTCGCGAAGAGCTTGAATGCGTTCGTTTAGAGGGGGATGTGTTAAAAATAAACGCTTTAACCCACTTGCTCCGCCACCCGAAATTCCAAACGCCGCCATGCGCTCTGGCAATGGCGCGGGGTGCAGCGAATTCAATCGCTCCAGTGCCGCAATCATATTTTGCCGCCCCGCCAAGCGCGCACCGCCACTGTCGGCACGGAACTCGCGTTGACGCGAGAACCACATAACAATGATGGATGCGAGTACACCAAGTACCAACTCCGCCACAATCATGGAGATAAAATACGCTGGGCCAGTGCCGTTCTCGGTTTTAAAAATCACCTTATCGATGCAGTAACCAATAACGCGCGATAAGAACATCACAAAGGTATTGACCACACCCTGAATCAAAGCCAAGGTCACCATATCGCCATTGGCAATGTGGGCAACTTCGTGACCGATAACAGCCTCGGCTTCTTCGCGTGTCATTTGCTCCAACAAACCCGATGAAACCGCCACCAAGGAACTGTTTTTGCTCATCCCGGTGGCAAAAGCATTTACCTCTGGCGAATCAAAAATACCCACCTCAGGCATGCCAATGCACGCCTCTGCTGAATAGCCGCGAACGGTGTCGACTAACCATCGCTCGGTCGCGTTATTCGGCGACTCAATCACCTGCACACCCATGGATTTCTTTGCCATCCACTTTGAGATGGCAAGCGAAATAAACGAGCCACCAAAGCCCATAACCGCAGCAAAAATGAGTAGCGACGTTAAATTAAGACCATTAGCGTTGAGGTATGGCTCCACCCCCAACAGCCGCATGGTGACAGAGAGCACCAACACAATGGCAACGTTGGTGGCCAGGAACAGTAAGATACGCTTCATAATGAGTTACCAAAATCTTCGTCGTTAAGGCTGAAAGGTTATTGCGGAGCAGCCCACTCAACCGAGGGGTACTGGTCGCGACGGTGCGTACGGCTTCGTTCTAGGCGACGCGAAATAGTGCGCGCCGCTCTCTCAATGGCGCGATCAATCGCGGTGTACATATCCGTTTGAGTCTCTTCAATCACAACGGGCTTACCACCGGCTACGGGAATTTGAATTCGGCACACTTTGTCTAAGCCGCCCTTGGGGCCATTCACGTCATCGAGGCGTAAATGTATGTGCGGCAATTTGTGATACGCCCAACTCAATGCAAACTGCACTCTGCGCTCGATGTGGCTACGCAGACTGTCGGTTAACGCGAACTTACTGGAGTGAATATCAATACGCATGTGAACATCCTCTGAGGTAAACCTCATCAAGTGGTTTGGTAAAAGCTGTTTGTTGCTAAAAACGCGATTAGCGCCGTTTGCTGCAACAAAACCGATACTAGATAAAAACAATACATCCAACAAATCGAATATAATTTACAGATAGTTCGATTTTTTCGATTTATGGAGTCGCAATGAATAGGCTTAATTACAAACACCTGCGTTATTTTTGGATGGTTGCCAAAACCGGCAGTATTGCCAAAGCAGCACAACAGCTGCACTTAACGCCCCAATCGGTGAGCGGCCAGCTCACCGAGTTTGCGGGCGTACTGGGTGTTGAATTGTTTCGCCGTGCAGGGCGAAACTTGGAGATAACGGAAGCTGGACGGGAGGTGTTGAGCTATGCCGATGAGATTTTCTCGATTGGCGATGAGCTCTTGGACGCCATTCGCGATCAAGGCGCCAAAAAGTCGATTCCGCTCAAGGTAGGAATCGCAGACTCCGTTTCCAAATTTGTCGCCTATCGCCTGCTAGAGCCTGCGTTGAAACTGGCCGAACCCGTGCGCCTTATCTGCCGAGAAGGCCGGTTGGAGGCGTTGTTGTCGGAGTTGTCGGTCCATCGCTTGGATATGATTATTGCGGACCGCCCCATGCCGTCACACCTAAACGTGCGTGGCTTCAATCACCTATTAGGCGAAAGTAGCTTAACGGTATTTGGGGCGAGTACATTGATTGAGAATCTTGTCGGCGACTTTCCTCACTGCCTTAACCAAGCACCGTTTTTATTGCCTGGTGACGACGCCGCCATTCGCTCCAAGCTGGAACGCTGGCTAGACAATCACAATTTGCGCCCTGTGATCAGCGGCGAGTTTGATGACAGCGCCCTGATGAAATCATTTGGTCAGGCTGGCGCGGGTTTATTTGCAGCCCCATCAACCAATGCGGCGCATATTTGCGAGCAATATAAAGTTCAGGTAGTGGGGAAAATTGACGCGGTGATGGAACAACTTTACATGATCAGCACCGAGCGACAATTAACGCATCCCGCTATTATCGCCATAAGCGAAAAGGGCCGTGAGGATTTGTTTGGAACGCTTTAGGCAAAAAATAAAGCGGCAGAATTGATTACGCCCTCTACTGATTCAACGGTAAAAAGCCCCACTTTTTAAACGTTGTATTAGCCGAAGTGAGCCGATAAGATACCCCCGCATTCACTATAACGCGCCCATATCGCGTTCATACCGCACTCATAACAGGTACCTTTACCATGCGCGATTTTCGCTTTTCCTTTATTTTTTCGTTTATTTGTATAAGCCTTGCCGCTTATTGGGGTTACTCACACGGCGGCATGAGCGGGCTGGTTGTTGCTTTAACCATTACTGCCATCCTCGGCATTATGGAAATCAGCTTGTCATTTGATAATGCCGTGGTTAACGCCTCAGTGCTCAAAGATATGGATGAATACTGGCGCAAGATGTTCTTGACCGTGGGTATTATCGTGGCCGTATTCGGTATGCGCTTAGTATTCCCAATCCTGATCGTAGCCATTGCATCTGGCCAAGGCTTGATTGATGTGATGAACATGGCGCTCAAGCAGCCAGAGCTTTACTCACAACACCTCATGTCTAGCCACACCTCTATTGCCGCGTTCGGCGGGATATTCTTGTACATGGTGTTCTTGGGCTTCTTACTGGATGACGCTAAAGAAATCCACTGGTTAGGCGTAGTCGAAGAGAAATTAGGCCGCTTGGGCAAGATTGATTCTATTCAAATCGTTATCGGCATAGTCACATTACTGTTGCTGCAACATTACCTACCTGTTTCTGCTGAACAAAAGGCCACCCTGTTAATTTCTGGTGCGTGGGGCTTAGTCCTCTATGTTGTTGTAAATAGTTTAGGCAGCCTGTTTGAGGATGAAGAAACGGGTGAAGCAGCGGTAAACGTCGCTAAACGCAGCGGCGCTATGGCGTTCGTATACTTGGAAATCTTGGATGCATCCTTCTCCTTCGACGGTGTAATCGCGGCCTTCGCAATTACTAAAGACGTTGTGATCATTATGTTGGGCCTGGCGATTGGTGCGATCTTTGTACGCTCCATGACCATTTACTTGGTCAACAAAGGCACATTGCAAGAATACATTTACCTTGAACACGGTGCGCACTACGCCATCGGGATTTTGGCCATCATCATGTTCGTATCGATTCACCAACATGTACCTGAACTCTTTACCGGGCTCGTTGGCGTAGGCTTTATTGCAGCAGCTCTTATTTCATCGGTCATTTACAAACGCAAAAATGCTAAAGAAATAGCCGAATAAAGAAATCCGTTAAAGAAGTGTCAAGTTTAGGTATTAACCTTGTAATTCTGTAATGCGACCTTACTCATACTCCTAGCTGAAATGGCTAGGGTCGCAAACAAGGCCCGAGTGTTACAGATGTAGATTTATCAATTTGTAGTTTTATTGAAGAGTTCCACCCTTTTTACATAACGAAAACTTTTTCTCAAAAAACCGTAAGGAGCATTAAAAATGGCTATTAGTTTACAGAAAGGCGGCAACGTAAATTTAAACAAAGAAGCACCAGGCTTGAAAAAGCTTTTGGTTGGCTTGGGCTGGGACCCACGCGCTACCGACGGTAAAGAATTCGACCTCGATGGCAGCGTATTTTTGTTGAACGCTACTGGTAAGGCACGTTCTGATGCCGATTTCATTTTCTACAACAACTTGAAATCAGCTGACGGCTCTGTAGCTCACAGCGGCGACAACCGTTCAGGCCAAGGCGATGGCGACGACGAAACCGTCACTATCGATTTGGACAAAGTACCTGCAGATGTGGATAAAATTTCCGTATGCGTAACCATTCACGATGCCGCTGCGCGCAACCAAAACTTCGGTATGGTTTCTAAAGCATTCATCCGTTGCATCAACGGTGGCGACAACAAAGAAATCGCACGTTTCGACCTGTCTGAAGACAGCTCAGTTGAAACCGCTATGATCTTTGGTGAAATCTACCGCGCTGGCGCAGAGTGGAAGTTCAAAGCAATCGGTCAAGGTTTTGCTGGTGGTTTGGCACCTTTGGCTCGTTCTTTTGGTATTGACGCTTAATTGCTATTCGTTGGTATTTGCCGTTCGCCTATTTTTGTTCGTAGCGCAGGTTCACAGGGTGCCACCTCTTTCAGTAGAGGCCTTATTTTCGGCACATTGTGAGCCTGTTTTACTCTGGCGCTAGACATCTTAATTATCAGGATTTTTTTAAATGCCTACATTTACGTCAACCGGTGAAATAGATCCCTTTTTGCATGTATCCATGACAAGAGGCGAGAAAATTTATTGTGAATCGGGCGCGATGGTGATGATGGATTCAACCCTCGAACTCAAAGGCAAGATGACCGGCGGCCTCGGCAGCGCGATTATGCGTCGCTTTGCCAATGGCGAATCGCTGTTTCAGCAACACATTGAAGCAACGGGTGGCGATGGCGATTGCCTGTTATCGCCCAATATGCCCGGAGCCATCCAAATTCTGGATATTGGCGAACACCAATACACCTTGAACGATGGCGCCTTCGTGGCCGCAACCGACAAAACCGAAATGAAAGTGCGCACCCAGAATATCGGCAGCGCTTTGTTTGCAGGCTCTGGCGGTTTCTTTGTGATGGAAACATCGGGCATTGGCCAAGTTGTCGTATCCGGTTTTGGCTCTATGTTTCAGTTGGATGTTGAACCGGGCAAAGATGTGATTATCGATAACACCCATGTGGTCTGTTGGGATAGTCGCTTACGCTACGAAGTTTCAGTCACAACTGGAAACAATAGCGGCGGCGGCTTGGGCGGCATGATTGGCAATCTCGTCAACAGTGCCACCAGCGGCGAAGGTATTGTTTTACGTTTCAGTGGATCAGGCAAAATTTGTGTGTGTTCACGCAACCGCGATTCCTTCGCCAGTTGGGTGACCAAAGCGCTAGGCGGACAGCGATAGTGCGTAAGGCTAAGTAATTCGCATTAACAACCCTCAATAATTTTTAAAGGAAAAGATCATGGCTCTTAACCTCTCTAAAGGTCAAAAAATTTCTCTCGACAAAGAAGCTGGCACTCAATTGACCCAAATTATCATGGGCCTTGGCTGGGACCCAGTGAAGAAAAAAGGTCTGTTTGGTTTTGGCGGCGGCTCACAAGAAGTTGATTTGGATGCGTCATGCGTTATGTTTGATGAGCAAGGCGCGCAAACTGACGTAGTTTGGTTCAGACAGCTTAAATCGAAAGACGGATCAATCATTCACACTGGCGACAACCGCACAGGTGAAGGCGACGGCGATGACGAACAAATCATTGTTAACCTCACTACCGTACCTGCCAACGTAAAAAGCTTGGTGTTTACCGTGAACAGCTTCACCGGCCAAAACTTTTCGCAAGTGGACAACGCGACTTGCCGCATTATCAATGCCAGCAACAACCAAGAAGTGGCCCGTTTTAACTTGACAACCTTGGGCAACCACAACTCGCAAATCATGGCAAAACTCTATCGTCATAACGGCGAGTGGAAAATGCATGCGATTGGTGAGACGGGTAACGGCCGTACCTTTGGCGATTTGATTTCACAAATCACTCCGCATCTTTAATTTTTGGTTTTCA
>DAOORH010000132.1:0-8367 GCA_035389145.1 Cellvibrio sp. | reverse complement strand
ACGTGAATTGCTGAAGCAACTTTACGCCACTGGTAAACCCGTTGTGGTTGTGCTTATGAACGGCAGTGCATTATCGGTTAACGAAGAGGATGCATTCGCAACAGCATTGGTGGAAGCGTGGTATCCCGGTGGTCAAGGTGGTGAAGCAGTGGCATCTCTGTTGGCCGGTGATTTTAGTCCAGCCGGGCGTTTGCCGGTGACTTTCTATAAGTCGCTCGATCACTTGCCTAAATTCACTGATTACTCCATGGAAAATCGCACTTACCGATTCCACACCAAGGATGTGCTTTATCCATTCGGTTATGGCTTGTCCTACACTACCTTTACCTATGGCAACATCACTGCACCGAAACAATGGGATGCGAAGGGTAATGTCACTGTGACGGTTGATGTAACCAATACGGGAACTATGGATGCCGACGAAGTTGTGCAGTTGTATGCCGCTCGTAAAGATATCCAAGGTTCACCGATTCGCGCTCTCGTTGGTTTCCAACGCGTTCACATTGCCAAAGGCAAAACCCAAAAAGTCACTTTCCAATTGGATGATCGTCGCTTGAGTACGGTAGATGCCAAAGGTCAACGTGCTCTTGTTCCCGGTACAGTTAACCTTTGGGTTGGTGGCGGGCAGCCAGCACAACGTGTCGGTCTTGAGCCAGCCGCTGGAAGCGAAACGAGTGTGATCATCAAGAAAGGTAAATCTGTGTTGTAATCTGTCTATAGGTGCACCTTGGTGCACCTATGTTTGTTCCAATACGCTAAGATCTTTTTTTCGCTGGCTCCGGGTAACCTCGGTGCCAGATCCTAAGGCGGAATTCCTCCGCGTCTCTCCTCTCAAATAAGACCAAGAATCCTATGAAAAAATTTATATGTGTATTCAGTATTTTGTTCGGCGTTTTATTGTCTGCGGTACAGGCGAATGCCGAAACGCAAGCGCCTGTTTATGAGTTACGTATCTATACGGTTCACCCTGGAAAAATGCCGGATATGCTCGCGCGATTTAAAAATCACACCACCAAAATTTTTGAAAGCCACGGCATGGTCAATGTGGGCTACTGGGTTCCGGTAGAACAGAAGGATAGCGATAAGCTTTATTACATACTTAAACACAAGAGCCGAGAGGCTGCAGCTGCATCGTGGAAGGCATTTGGTGCAGACCCAGCGTGGATTAAGGTAAGAACGGAAAGCGAAGCCAATGGGCCAATCGTAAAAGGCGTAGAGGTTACCTTTATGGCGGCTACGGAATTTTCAGCAATAAAATAAGTCGTTTTTCTTAGGATGAACTGGGGTAGGGCACTTGCTTTAATGTGCCCCTATTCTAACGTGCCCCTATTTTAATGCGCGCCGACCTGCATGTATAAATTAATATTGCCGTCATCAGTAAAGCCAATGCCAAGATAAGCAGGACCTAGCGGCGTTTCGCCGCCCAAGTAAACCACCGCCGAGTGTAATAAATTGCGGTCTTCATCAAAGGTATAAGCGTTTTTAAGCTGCGCACCTTCCAACCCTATGCCAAGGCGCATATCACCGTTTAAACCAAGCGGCATTCGGCCAATAATTCGCTCGCCGCGTAAATGGGCGTAAAGTGTGTTGTCTGCAATAATCTGATTGGTCGCAAAGGCTGAAAGATTTAAAAAGCCGCCAAGATAAGCCGCATTCGTAGCCGGCAAAATACCGTGAGTAGAGCGAACGTAAGTTGTTCTGCCTGCCAGCACAAAATTATTCATGGGGTAGGCAAAATTAAGTTCACTGCTCAGCTTGCCGTAGTTTTCTTTCGGTGAATCAAAATAATTGAGGTTGCCAGACCAGCCGCGCGAGGGGAAGTGCAAGCGATTGCGTCTATCAACAGTCATATCGAATAGCATACCGCCATATTTTCGATGGTAATTACCTAAATCTATTTCGCTGACATCTGATGTGCTTTTAATGTTGTATTCACGCCAGCCGATTTTCGCCTGACCGTAAATATCCAAACTTTTACCGAGAGCTAACTCGGAATAGCTGCGCTGTAATTTGTATTCGGCAATTTTTTCGTCGTTAAGAAAAACATTAAAAATTTCCCGTTTGCGATAGTACGAAGGTTGAATGAAATAGGTTTGACTCAGGTTGAGCGGTTGATAAAACTCTATGTCAAAACCGGGGCTGCTGCCGATATCGCCCGTTGCAAAGATTTCACCGCCATAACGGTTTAACCAGGTGCTGCGGTAGGCTGCGCGTAAATCAAAGTTAGTGTCTTGGCGGTATTCATTGTTGATATCGAATCCCAAGGTCACATAATCAGAACTCCATTCGCGCTCTATAGCATTAATGCTAAGTACATTTTTGTTGTCGATACGATTGATACTGTAATCAACATTTTCATAAAAACCATCACCGTACAAATGAATAAGGTCTTGCTCAAGTTGCGCGCGGTTAAGTGGGCTTTCCAGCGTTTGGCGTATATGCTGCGCAATGTATTCGGGCGATTGTCGTGTCATAGGGCTGATGACAATTTGATCAATCTGAACGATTTCGTGTGCTGCAGGTTTTTTCTCATTGCGCCATGCGGTGTAAGTTTTTTCATCTGCTGAATACTGCCGCAACTTTTCAAGTTGTAATTCGGCAGAGCGCTTGCCTATATCGGCAGCGAGTTTGTAGTGCGCAAAATTAGTTGCAGAAAAATCGCCAAGCTCTGGGGTTAGTAAAACATCCGTTGGTTTTAACAGGGATACTGAATAGGCAACGTTTTGTTTGCCGAGAATGCCAATCATTTGTGAGGTTACGCTTAAAAGCGAAACTACTTGGTCGGCAGGTTTTAATTTGGAGCCTACGTTAACCGCAATAATAATATCTGGATTGCACAGCTCGCGAGCAACTTCAACGGGCAAGTTGTCGACCAAGCCACCATCCACTAATTTGTGCCCTTGGTAATCTACCGGTGTCATCAACCCAGGTACCGACATACTTGCGCGCATAGCAAGCGGCAGACTGCCTTTATCGAATACAAATTTTTCGCCCGTGCCTATATCGGTTGCCACAATGGCGAGTGGAATAGGCATGTTTTCAATATTGCGGCTGCCATAATCAGCACCTACTAGAAAGTTAAAAAATAACTTTATTTTTGTGCCAGCAATAACGCCCGGTTTCAGTTGCAAGCCGCGATCCGTTAAACCCATTTCAGTGCCAGATAAAAACCGTTTGGTGACACGTTTTTTGCGAAAGCTTAATTGCGAATAATCGGCAGAATCTAAAAACATATCCGTCCAGTTGGCTTTATCCAATTTTTCGCGCATTTCTGCTGGCGTAAGCCCAGCCGCATAACCGCCAGCAACCAAGCCGCCCATGCTGGTGCCTACTACGCAAGTGAGTGGAATGTGTTCACGTTCTAATACTTCTAAGACACCAATATGAGCCGCACCACGCGCACCTCCACCGCCTAATACGAGCGCGATACGCGGCTGGGAATTCTTAGGCTGAGTTTGCTCTGGTGTTTGGGCGTGTACAGAAGATGCAGCGAAGAAGGACGTAACGAATAGCCAAAAGCCTAGCGTTAAAAAAATGAATGAATAATTAAGATGACGAGCTTGAGAAACATTCATCCACTGATAACCCTAAGTTAAATTGATATTTGAATAAGATTGTTACGTTAACGAACTAATTCATAAACACACATATTCACGGCAGATGCCAAATTCAAAGACTCAATTGCACCGCAGCCTTGAATAGTAAAAGCCTGTGCATTTAATTCGGTTAAGTTTTCACGGGGAACACCGCGCGCTTCGTTGCCAAATAAATAACAATCAAACTCTTTAAGACTTGCATCGCTTAAAGCTTTGCCTTGCATATCCAAATAGGCGATCTTATTGAAGCGAGTTTTTAAGGAGTCGAGTGGTACATCTAACTCCATCGCCAAGTGAAAAATCGCGCCCATGCTGGAGCGAACCACTTTGGGGTTGTAGGGGTCAACGGAGTTTGGACTGAGCAATAACCGAAAATTTCCAAACCACGCGAGTGTGCGCAAAATAGTGCCGAGGTTGCCGGGGTCTTGTACTTCGTGTAAATAAACGACGCGCTCGTTTTTTGCTGGGCTTGATGAGTTTGGTAAAAACGGCACAACTGCAAGAATCCCCTGCGGGGATTTGGTGTCTGAGACTTGCGCCATTTGTTTTTCAGTGATCAGATTTTTTCTAAAATCTGTTTGCCAGTGTTCGTATTCTTCGGTGACGTAAAGCTCGCTATTTTTGAGTTCAGGAATAAGCGCAGCCGCTTTTTGCAACTCGAGAACAAGGTGTTCACCTTCCACCAAAAAATGGCCGAACTCTTCACGGTATTTTTTTTGCTGCAGCTTTTTTACGTCGTCGAGTTTCATGGTGTTTCCTGTTGGTTATTAACCCCCTCCCAACCTCCCCCTTGAAAAGCTGGGAGGGGCTTGACTCCCTTTTAATTTAAATAGAGCGCTGCTTGCTACTCCACTTTTAAAGGTGGGGTTTGTCTCCTACTTGCTACAGAGCGCAACCATGCCCCTCCCTCTTTTCAAGGGGGAGGTTGGGAGGGGGTTTCGCTTTAAATTTAAACGCTGCGAGTTAACTTTCCAAATCTTTTAACATTTCTATGGCAACCGCTTCTGCAACTTTTATCCCATCCACACCCGCCGATAAAATCCCGCCCGCATAACCGGCGCCTTCACCGGCAGGATACAAACCGCGCGTATTTAAACTTTGCAGCGAATCATTGTCGCGTTTAATGCGCACGGGCGAAGAGGTGCGAGTTTCTATTCCAGTAAGGATTGCATCATCGCGATCAAAGCCGCGAATTTGTTTGCCGAATTCTGGTAGGGCTTCGCGAATGGCTTCTATCACGTAGCTCGGTAGCGATGGTGTTAAATCGCCCAGTAACACGCCGGGTTTATACGAAGGTTCTACTTCACCAAACTCGCTCGAAGCTTTGTTACGAATAAAATCGCCCACCAATTGCCCAGGCGCGCAGTAATCGCTGCCGCCTAATTCGTAGGCGAGTGATTCTAATCTTTCTTGCAGTTCAACACCGGCTAATGGTCCGCTGGGGAAATCTTCCTCGGGTGTGATGCCCACAACAATCCCCGAGTTGGCGTTGCGTTCGTTGCGCGAATATTGGCTCATGCCGTTGGTAACAACGCGATTCGGTTCTGACGTTGCTGCAACTACGGTTCCGCCGGGGCACATACAAAAACTGTAAACTGCGCGGCCATTTTTTGCGTGATAAACCAGTTTGTAATCTGCTGCACCTAATTCAGGGTGGCCAGCATATTTACCAAGGCGTGCTTTATCGATCAGCGATTGCGGGTGTTCAATCCTGAAGCCAACCGCAAAAGGTTTTGCTTCCACATAAACACCGCGCTCGTGAATTTTACGAAAGGTATCGCGCGCACTGTGGCCAAGTGCGAGTACGACATAGCGGCTGCGTAATTCTTCGCCATCGTTCAAGGTCACGCCTTGAATACGGCCATCCTCAATAATGAAATCTGTCACCTTGCTTTCAAAGCGCACTTCGCCGCCGAGCGCGCGGATTTCTTCACGCATAGTGGAGACCACGCCCGTTAAACGGAATGTACCAATGTGCGGTTTGCTCACATACATAATTTCTTCTGGCGCGCCCGCGCGAATAAATTCATGCATGACTTTGCGCCCGTAAAATTTCGGGTCTTTGATTTGGCTGTAGAGTTTTCCATCTGAAAATAAACCGGCGCCGCCTTCACCAAACTGCACGTTAGATTCGGGCGTGAGCACCTTGTTCCGCCAGAGCGCCCAGGTGTCTTTCGTGCGCGCGCGAACTTCTTTGCCGCGCTCCAACACAATCGGTTTAAAACCCATTTGCGCGAGCGTAAGTGCGGCGAACAGCCCGCAGGGGCCAAAGCCAATTACCAACGGGCGCTCGGTTAAATTTTCAGGTGCTTTGCCAACGGGATAGTAGTTGGTGTCGGGAGCGGGGCGGATATGAATGTCATCGCCAAAGCGAGCAAGAATGCGCTCTTCGTGATTGGCTTTGAGATCGATGATGTAAACAAATTTGATTTCACTGTTTTTCTTGCGCGCATCGTAGCTGCGTTTAAACACAGTAAATTCCAGCAAGTCAGCGTCTTTGATTTTTAGCCGCTCAACAATGGCGTTGCGCAGGGCTTCAACGGGGTGGTCAAGGGGTAGAGCGAGTTCGTTAATGCGAATCATGGCGAGTTCCTGGCCGGGTGATCCGGCAGAGGTAGTTTTAGAGGTGACGCTAAAGCACGCAATTCTACGTGACTTGGGTGATTCCGTCAGCTTGTCATTAAACCTTCATGTAAGTTTCACGTGTTGTTCATATCGAGTGATCAGTCTTGGCGGCTAAACCGACTTCTCATAAATAACTTTCTATAACTCTCTCGATATAAAAACAGGTGACCCTCCATGACCTTATTTAAAAAACTACTTTCAGTGGCAGTCGTTGCCGCTATGCCAGCCTTACTTGCTGGTTGCGGTGCTGATGATGGTAAAGATGGTGTTAGTGGCAACAACGGAACAAACGGCAGTAATGGTGCTAATGGCCATAAAAGCCTGGTGAGCCAATCGGTCTTGGCGGCGGGCAATGCTCAGTGCTTTAAAGGTGGTTTGAAAATTGAAACGGGTGTGGATGCCAATGACGACAGTACCTTGCAATCCACCGAAGTCAGCCAAACCACTTATCAATGCGATGCGGCAGCCGTTAACAGTCAACTCAATTTCAACCGCGTGGCAACTTTGCCAAGCTGTATGCAAATCAATGCAACCTGTAATACCAACGATACCACCGTGGCTGAAATTGCTGCCGCCACTACCGATGGTATGACTCTCATTTATACCGATAGCCCCAAAAACCAAATTGGTTTTGTGAATATCGCTGACCCAAGCAATCCAGTGCCTACAGGCATTTTAGCCATGGGCGGCGAGCCGACATCTGTAACGGTTAAGGGCGGTTATGCATTGGTTGCGGTGAATACCTCGGTTGATTATATAAATACTTCAGGCAAATTAGTCGTGGTAGATATTGCGACCAAAACTGTTGTGCACAGCATAGAGATGGGCGGTCAGCCTGATTCTGTGGCAATCAGTCCGGATGGCAAATACATCGCGGTTGTTATCGAAAACGAACGCAATGAAGCATTGAATGACCCAGCTCCACCGCAATTGCCTGCCGGTAAGTTGGTTATTGTGAATAGCAGTAGCGCAACGCCAACGGCTTGGACGAGCAGCGATGTGAGCTTGGTCGGTTTGGCCAGCCTTTATTCTGCCGACCCAGAGCCAGAATATGTGGATATCAACAGCGACAACATCGCCGTGGTCACCTTGCAAGAGAACAACCATATCGTTTTGGTTAACCTTGCCACTGGCGCGGTTGTAAGACACTTCACTGCAGGCACTGTGGATTTAGTGAATGTTGATTTAACTGATAACCGTCCCGCGTTGATTAAACCTACCGAAACACAATCCGCCAGAATGCGCGAGCCAGACGGTGTGAGCTGGATTAACACCGAGTATTTCGCTACCGCTAACGAGGGTGATTTAAACGGTGGCAGCCGTGGCTTTACCGTATTCAATACCAAGGGTGAGGTGGTGTGGGATTCTGCCAACGAGTTAGATGATATGGCCATCCGCTTAGGGCACTATCAAGATCGCCGTTCAGATGCTAAGGGCAATGAGCCAGAAAACATTGAGGTTGCCACTTACGGGGCAGATCGCTACATGTTTGTAAACTCTGAACGTTCTAGCTTGGTGTTTGTATACGATGTAAATGACCCTAAAAAGCCAAAGTTCAAACAAGCTTTGCCTGCTGCAGCTGGCCCAGAAGGTGGCATTGCGATTCCATCGCGCAATCTTTTGGTGGTAGCGTCTGAAACCGATAACCGCTCTGTGGCTATGCGTGCAGGTATCAACATATACAGCTACAACGTGTTGGCACCAAAGTATCCAACCGTGCAATCTGCCAATCGTGACAATGGCAACCCAATCCCATGGGGTGCCTTGTCTGCTTTGGCGTCAGACCCAATGAATCAAGGCGTGCTTTACTCGGTAGAAGATAGCTTCTTTGCATCCAACCGCATTTTCACTTTGGATATCACCAGCAAGCCTGCGGTAGTGGTAGCTGAAACCAAGATTATGGATAGCAATAATGTGTTCGCAGCCTCTGGCATAAACGCAAGTTTGCCGAGTTTCTCTAATGCCGAATTAGCGGCGATGATCAATGCCGATAAGTCAGTGAATATCGATCCAGAAGGTTTGGCGAAGGCGGCAGATGGTGGTTTTTGGGTTGCTTCTGAAGGTTCTGGCGCGGCGGCGGATGCTAAATCTAGCAACTTGATTTTCAAAACCAGCGCTGCCGGCGTGATTGAATCGGTAATTGGTT
>DAOORH010000131.1:0-8440 GCA_035389145.1 Cellvibrio sp. | reverse complement strand
TGTCAAGGATGTGAACGATGCGGCCGCTTGGGAAGAATCTGTGCGCAGTGAAATGCGCAAAACGATAAGCACCCATACCTTTAGTAAAGCGGGGGAACACAATGTGCGAGTTTATGCACTTGACCCAGGCGTTACGTTATCGCGGCTTCTCATCAATACTGGCGGCTTACTGCCAAGCTATCTAGGCCCAGCAGAAAGCCCACGGGTAAGATAGCGACTAGACCTTAATGCAAAGGTCTGCGTTTTAGAAAAACGATCAGGGTAGCGACTATCTGCTACCCTTTTTTATACACATATTGTTTAGGATATTGAGTCGTATCAATGAAAATTATTGCAGCCAAAGTGATTGTCTCCTGCCCCGGCAGAAATTTTGTCACCTTAAAAATTGTTACTGATCAAGGCATTTACGGGATTGGCGACGCCACCTTAAATGGTCGCGAGAAAGCCGTGGTGTCCTACTTAGAAGATTATCTGATACCTGCTTTAATTGGCCGCGACCCACAACAGATTGAAGATATTTGGCAGTTTTTTTATCGCGGCGCTTACTGGCGTCGAGGCCCCGTCGGCATGACTGCATTAGCAGCTATAGATGTTGCTCTCTGGGATATTAAAGCCAAAGCCGCCAATATGCCGCTCTATCAATTACTCGGTGGCCGCAGCCGCGATCGCATCATGTCTTACACCCACGCCAACGGCAAAGACTTGGAGAGCACACTCGAAGCGGTCGCCAAAGCCAAAGCCAAAGGCTACAAAGCGATTCGTGTGCAATCGGGTATTCCCGGTATCGCCAAAACTTATGGCGTTGCCACATCGCAAAAAAATTACGAACCGGCCGATGCTGATTTGCCCTCAACCGAAGTCTGGTCAACCGAAAAATATTTAAACTTTATGCCAGAACTATTTGCGGCAGTGCGCAAAGAATTTGGCAATGAAATACATTTGCTGCACGATGTTCATCACCGCTTAACCCCGATTGAAGCAGCGCGCCTCGGTAAAGATTTAGAGCCCTATCGCCTCTTTTGGATGGAAGACGCAGTACCCGCAGAAAACCAAGAGTCATTCAAATTAATTCGCCAGCACACCACTACGCCTATCGCTGTGGGCGAAGTGTTTAATAGCATTCACGATTGTCGCGAACTTATCCAAAATCAACTGATCGATTACATTCGCACGACCATTGTTCATGCTGGCGGTATTACCCATGTGCGCCGTATCGCGGATTTTGCCAGCCTGTTTAATGTGCGCACCGGCTTCCACGGTGCAACCGATTTATCGCCGGTGTGCATGGGCGCCGCCTTGCATTTTGACTATTGGGTGCCGAACTTTGGTATCCAAGAACACATGGCTCACAACGAATTAACCGAAGAAGTTTTTTCACATGCCTATCAATTTAATGACGGCTTTTTTACACCGGGCGAGGCACCAGGCCACGGTGTCGATATAGACGAAGCCCTCGCTGCAAAATATCCCTATAAACGCGCCTGTCTCCCCGTGAACCGTTTGGAAGACGGTACATTGTGGAATTGGTAAGCCAGGCCAACTCTAGCAAAGCAAGAAAATGCTAAAGCCCAGTTAAAAGCTGGGCTTTACTTTTATTAACCTCTTGAAAGGATTTAAGAACTTTCCTGCATTTGACAATAGTCACCTGCTTTGCAAAGATGTTGCTGTACGAATAAAAATTACTTAATAACCAATAACTAAGAGGTAATTACCATGGCGAACCTGTCCAAATACTCCATTAGAACTTTTTTATGCGCGGTCATTTTTTCTGGTTTGGGTGCACAATCCATCCAAGCAGCAGATGCAGCAAAACCTGCCATTAACCCGAATTTTAACTATATGTCTGAAGGTAACGCTGTCAGCGGCTGGGGTATTCAGCTGGGCGATCCAGAAAACTGGTCAACTTCGGTAGAGGCCAGCCGCAAAAGTAAATCTGCAACTGGCAAATTATCCATCGAACCTATAGATTTTCAAGCAACGGGAGACGCGCTAAAACTTTCTTGGTCACCACGCAAAGCAGTTAAAGGCGTTTTTTCTATTTATGGAACAGCAATTGACTTGAGTAAGTTCGAGAACGAAGGTGCCATCGTCTTTGATATGAAAATGGATATGAAACCCGACAAAGATGTCACCTTCGGCATGGATTGCAGCTACCCTTGCCGCAGCGAAATTCATGTTAGCCGTATGCTGAAAGACTTGAAAAAAGATGAGTGGACTACGTTTCCAATTCCACTTAATTGTTTCACCAAAGAAGGCTTGGACATTAAAAAAGTTAACGGCCCAGTCGTGATAAGTACAGAAGGAAGATTGGGATTAACGATCACAAACATTCGCTTACAAAAACTGCCTGAAGGTGAAAAGGGCTGCGCCAAGTAATAAAGAGCCAAACCCAAAAGAGGCGATAAGATAAATCTTATCGCCTCTTTTTCAATACAAACAATAATAAAAAGTTACATCATTTTTTTAGCTGGGCAGTGTTCCGCAATAAACTCCTCATGAGTCGGCATAACTTCTACGGAACGATCTATGACTGATTTTACCGATACCAATCTTCGCTCAATCTCCTCCTCAGACAAAACATCAACTAAAGGATGATAGGCATTCGGACGAATACCTTGGCCGTGCATAACCTCCAGCCAACTCAAATCATTGAACATTTCATTGTTAGTTCGGAATATACGACCATTCTTTTTAAACTGTTCAATTTTTTGCGTAAGTGAATCTGGAATAGACATGGTTCTACAATAATTCCAAAAATCCGAGTCCGTACGCTCGGTGGCGTGATAATGCAAAATAAGAAAGTCGCGAATACGATCAAACTCAAAATGAGACTGGCGGTTGAATTCATCAATATCCTCCTGATCAAAATTTTTATTGGGGAAGAAATTGAGCAAGCGCGCAATAGCAGCCTGCACCAAATGAATACTGGTCGATTCTAGTGGCTCCATAAATCCGCTCGCCAAGCCAATCGCAACACAGTTCTTATTCCAAAACTGCTTACGCTTACCTGTTACAAATTTCAGCATTCTAGGCTCAGCCAAAGGCTTGCCATCTAAATTATTAAGCAGAATAGTACGAGCTTCATCTTCGCTCATAAATTTGCTGGAAAACACATGTCCATTACCAATGCGATGCTGTAGTGGAATACGCCACTGCCACCCAGCACTGTGTGCCGTTGAGCGAGTATAAGGTGTTAATTTCGCCGCGCTCTCGCAAGGTACAGCCCAGGCTCTATCGCAAGGCAACCAGTGCGTCCAATCTTCGTACCCTGTTTGTAATGCTTGCTCGATCAGCAAGCCGCGAAAGCCAGAGCAATCTACAAATAAATCGGCCTCAATACGCTCCCCACTTTCAAGAACTATTGCGTCGATAAAACCCGTGATAGGGTTTAATTCAGTATTTACAACCAAACCTTCTGTACGTATCACGCCGCGCTGCTCAGCATACTCTCGCAAAAAACGCGCATATAAACCTGCATCAAAATGGAAGGCATAGGCGATATTTGAAAGCGGCGAATTACCCGCATCTATGGGTCGCATAAATTTACCCTTATCAGATGCAACACCGCTAATCGTGTAATCACCCAAGTCTCCCGCTTTTCCTTTTTGCGACATCTTTAACCAATAATGATAAAACTGAATGGATTCAATATCTTTACCCACGTCACCAAAGGCATGAATATATTTTTCGCCAATGGTATGCCAGTTCACAAACTGGATGCCTAATTTAAAGGTACCTTGGGTTTTTCGAACAAATTCATCCTCATCTAAATCTAAAAACTTATTAAACAACTGGATTTGTGGAATTGTTGCCTCACCCACACCCACAGTGCCAATATCCTCAGATTCGATAAGCCGAACATTACAAAAATTATTTTTCTTAAGAACTTTTGCTAATCCGGCAGCTGCCATCCAACCCGAGGTACCACCACCAACGATCACAACATTCTTGATACGATTGTCTTCCATTCTTTTCCGCCTCTTCGTTATTTATTAAATGCCAAACGAGCAATATAGTCTTTATGTAATGGCATTTTCTCTGCAGCTTTGTAAATAGCCGCTTTTAGTGATTCAACATACTGAATTAATCTTTTACTATCATAGATATCCACATCTAAATTACATGTTCGCGGGAGTATTTGGTTGCCGACAAAAAAAGAAGCCCACTCAAGAGTACTGAAAAAATGTGCAGATTGATGTGGATGACGCCCTGCACAAGCAAACAAATCAAGCCTATGCTGCGCACTAGCAGACAATTCATTTGAATTAAAATATTCCCTTATCCCAGCATTAGATGATCGCCCGAAATAGAAATATAATTCTGCCAATTCGCGTAACTGCTCCGACTCTACATGAGTAAGTCGATTATATTCATCAATGCTAAATGTGAAATCATCAAAGTCTGTAAGTAAATCTACTAACCGCACCGCTGCACTTCTCACCAAAGACATAGGTGAGATAAACAGCTCATAAAAACTAGCTGCGGCACAACCTATAGCAACGCAATTCTTTACCCAGTATTGTTTGTTCTTTTTACAATCTAGCGGTGAAAAAACCACATTAGAAACATTCAGCGCTGCTATTTCTTGCGTTATAAGATCATCACTCGAAAAACGACTTGAGTAGGTATAACTAACACACTCTTGATGTTTTAATGGCGTGATTTTTAGATAACCATTTTCTGTAGTAATTAACTGCGTTACAGGTTTTGCATCCAAACTGAGTGGACGATAACCAACTGCAACAGAATCAAATATTTGATCTAAAGGATCTGCGTAAGAGGCAACTCCCATTGAGTCGCCCAATAAAACACTAAGTTCGCCAGTGCAATCAATAAACAAATCTGCGCTTAATTGCTGGCCATTCATCAAGTCTACAGATTCAATTGCATCGCCATTGATACTCATATCAACACGACTTAGATTTACCCGACTAAGATCACTTCCAATGACTTCAACCCCAAGGGCGAGCGCATGCGCTTTTAACATATTAGAATAAGAGTCTAACTCCAAGTGAAGACCGTATTGAATAGAGGAGTAAATAGATTTTGGGTCAGCGACAGGGTGACCAAACCGACCTAAGCTCGCAGCAACAGCATTTAAAGAATAATCCCCTAACATATGAGAGGAACCTAAAAGTACACTTTTGTAGTACACCGACTGAAAATCAATTCCCTCTAAGGGCGCGCCGTAAGGTCCCTCAACCAACATATAGTTTTTATGAGCATCCTGACACCACAAACCCAAACTAAAGCTAGCATCAGTATTAAGCATGAATTGCTTTTCATGCAGACCAATTAACTCATGAAAACGATGAATAGATGATCTAGCAACCTCTACCTGCCCAAGGTCCTTGCGCTGCTCATCCACAACAGAAATCTTAACCAGCTCTGGCGGTAAATTTTTTGCCAACAAACAAGCAACCGACCAACCGGCAGCGCCACCACCCACTATCACAATATTTTTGGTAGTCATCGCTGCCCCTCTTGTACCGCTAGTGCACTGGCAGCGACCATTTTTTCTATATACTGCTTTGCAGAAGGCATCTGCGCTACGGCAGTGGTTATATCCATACGAATTTTTTGAAGATACTTCGCTATATTTTCACTTGAGTGCCGATCTATTTTGAAATCGTAGTGCTTCGGAACTAGGCCTTGCCCAATACACACTGACTCATAAACACCATACTGCTCGCGGTCAACAACACCGCACTGACCAAATAGATCTTGCCGTTGCTGTAACGCTGCGGGCACATTCATATTTTTACAGCGTAGCCAGAACTCAGAATCATCCCTGCGTGTTTCTTTGTAATGCATAATTATAAAATCGCGAATGCGAACATACTCTGCATCAACTTGACGGTTAAATTCAGCCGTATTGGCACTAAAAAAACTTTTGTCCGGAAAAAACTCAAGCAGCTTTTGAATGCCCACTTGAATCAAGTAAATACTCGTTGACTCCAAGGGTTCTAAGAATCCACCCGACAAACCTATAGCAACGCAATTTTTTTCCAATTCTGCTTACGTTGACCAGCTTTGAAGCTGAAGGATCTAGGCTCAGCTAGAGCAGCACCATCTAGATTGTTAAGTAAGATAGCGGTAGCCTCATCCTCACTCATATGATCACTGGCATAAACGTGGCCATTACCGGTGCGGTGTTGTAAAGGAATACGCCATTGCCAACCAGCCGAATGTGCTGTTGCCTGCGTATAGGGCGTTAGCATTTTAGCCGAAGACTCACAAGGGACAGCTACTGCTCTATCACACGCCAACCAGTGACTCCAGTCTTCGAATTCTGCATGTAAAACCTTGTCAATCAAAAGCCCTTTAAAGCCAGTGCAGTCTATAAATAGATCACCCTCAATCACTAAACCAGAATCCAATATAATCGATTGAATAAATCCAGTGATAGCATCTAATTTTGTTTCTACCACCACGCCTTCTTGCCTTAACACCCCCCTGACTTCAGAGTATGCACGTAAATATTTCGCGTACAAGGCTGCATCAAAATGAAATGCATAGCTATAAGTTGATAATAAATTTTCTCTATCGCTAGATGGGTGCTGAAACTTACCTGCTCGTGCAGCCATAGCTGCAAAGGAATAATGATCTAGCGAATAGTTCATACCCTCGCTCAGCATACGCAACCAATAATGATGGAATTCAACACCATTAATATCGTGCCCTAGAGGGCCAAAGGGATGAATATAATCGCTACCCAAAGCGCCCCAATTTTTAAAGGCGATACCTAACTTAAATGTCGCCTTAGTTTCCGCAACAAACACATTTTCATCTATACCTAAAAATTGGTTGAAATGCCGAATATGCGGAATTGTCGATTCACCTACACCAACAGTTCCTATGGACTCACTTTCCACCAATACAATTTTAATATTTAAGGCAGAGAATTTTTTTATCAGTGCGGCAGCTGCCATCCAACCCGCAGTGCCACCACCAACAATTACTATTTTTTTTATTGTATTAGGGTTCATAGTTGCCCGCATAACTATCCTATCTTGCTGAAATTAATCTTGCCATGTAGCGCGTATAATCAGGGGAGTTTTCGATAGTGCTTTTTATATTAGTCTTAATTTTATTTGACCACAGTTCCAAGTCAGCAATAGCGACATGGGATAGCATTCCACTGTAGGTTTTAGGCCAAAAGCTAAAGCCTAGAAATAGATTGCTCCACTGCGCTGCGTGGATCAACGTAGACTCATCGGCAGGGCTTCCTCCACAAGCCCCAAACAGCTCCATACGATAGCGTAAGGATTCTGGCAACTTAACTTCTTTAAGCAATTCGCCAAAGGGGGTATCTGCTTTTTTAGCCAAAACATAATGCAAGCAATGAAAATCCCTAATTGCCTGAAACTCAGTCGCCATTACGCGATTGAACTCGCTCTCCATAAAATTAATGCCCGTAGAATTTGGCCAAAACTCAATAAATCTCTGGAGAGAAACCGCTGCCACATAAAGTGATGAGTGGCTAAAATAATCAAAGGTAACTGCAGCTTCGCCCAGCGCCAGACAATTTTTATGCCACGTCTTTTTACGCGCGCCGGGGAAAAACGTATAGGCCTTGCTGTTGGAAAATAATTCTAGCGTAGCGTCCTGACTACCGACATAGGCTAAGTCATCGTGATAAATGAATTCAGCCACCAGTTGTGTTCGTAGAGGTCTGTTTTTCACCCAGCCCAATGAGCTCAGCTGGGCTGCGCTGAAAGGGATAAGTCGCTCAGTTCTCGGCTTTGATTTAAGATATTTTTTACGATTGCACGGCAAATACTGAGCCCAGGAATCATACTCAATGTGTAATCCAGAACCCAGAAGCTTAGAGTCGCCACCTGTTACATCAATAAAAAAATCACCGGTGATATTTGCGTTAGTTACTGTCAACAAAGACTCAACTTCACCCGCTGCAGTTAAACAAACTTGTTCAAGCTCATCATTTAGCACATTAACGTTTAATGCTTGCGCACAAGACATCAAAAGTTGAATAAAACTATCAGCATCAAAACTTAACCCAGCACTGAATATTTTTTGGTTTTCAGCAAAAGTTACTTTGCCGACTCTCGCAGCAGACGAAGCCAACAAATAATCGTCAGCTTTTACATCTCCCTTCGCCAGTTTTAATTTAAGCAGCCACTGACTATAAGGCGTAATATCGTAATCCAAGTCTGATACGTCGGCGGAGTGAAAATAGTTTTCTACATCAAGCGCCCAATCGAAATAAGCCTGTGCGCAGCAATAATTTCCGTCCGCATACTTGATTAAATCTTGCGACGAAAGACCAATTAATTTTAATAAATAAGAAAAGTCAGGCTCTGGAGTTTCAACAAATGCATCTTCAACAGGATTATGAAGCAAGGTTACATTGAGTTTAGGATCGCTTTTCTTCAAGAATACAACGGCCCACCAAGCAATAACTCCACCACCTACGACG
>DAOORH010000130.1:0-8446 GCA_035389145.1 Cellvibrio sp. | reverse complement strand
TAACTCCAGCACCCCGATCTTTATGTCGTTATCGACTCCAAATTTATATAAAAACAGTATTAAGAAAAATCTATGTTCAGGTTTAGCACCTGGACTGTCTAGAAATAACGGAGCCAACCAATGCATTTTACCCTCTCAACAAAACCATAGTTTATCGTAGAAATAATATCTGTATTTTGAATTTTTATACAAATATAAATTATTACATTGACATAGTCATATGACTTGTACATTGACGCAGTCAATGGTTTAATTGGTAGAATTTAACATTTAAACTGTCGAATATTTATGCTAAGAAAAAACAATTGGATAGATGAAATTGATAGCGGCAATGCATTGATAAGAATATGGGCGTTTGAATACCTTGCGCAGCACGGTTTGACGCATGGGCGGAACATCTATGGAGGGGAACAAATAAGGAGGCTAATTGACGAGATTCCCAATAATGCTTATGGGTTGCTACTGCTGAAACGCATGTATGCAGCCTATGCGCAGAAGAAACAAAGGAGCAAAAAAAATGGTAGAAAGGCTTATAATTTCGTTATGTCAACACAAGCCAAAGCGCGCCTTGAAGCACTAGCCAAAGAAATAGGAAGACCGCTTAATGAAACCCTAGAATCATTGATCATGAAAGAGTATTGGCACCTAAAAACAGAAAAGGATGCTGAAAAGAATGCACGCAAAAAGAAGGCTATTTTTATCCCTCCAAAAGTACTGTAACGGCACGATGTATTCCATAATGCATTCCAAAACCAAATAAAAATATAGTTTTTACTTGATTATCATGCAGTTATAATCACAATTCAGATTCCCCCGCCCCACCAAATACAAAAACCCGATCAGAAATGATCGGGTTTTTTATTTTCTGCATTTGCTACTTTGATAACCCAGAGCATAATTACCAATCACGTAACCGCTATTTGCACACTATATGCAAAGAGCGTAAATTCATAAAAAATCACGTCTAGCCGCAATGTTAAAAAATAAAATCAATACGAGGAGGCGAGAATGAAACGAAACTTGTTCAAAGAGATAGGCGAAGGCTTTGAGACGTTAAAAGATGAGCACCGAGGTAAAGTCACCCTAAAGCAGCACACCGCAGAAAAGATAAGTGCTCCAATAGTTACGAACCAACAAAAGAACACTAGAGAACTGAGAATAAGGCCGCGCCAAACCTAATGCACAAGCTGCCGGAAATATCCTGATACCATTGAGCAGCTAGGAATGGTTTAAATCCGGTTACATTCATTTTTTCAAAAAGAGAGTCTAGATGAGCGAATTTAAACTTGGGCTATTTGAAAATGCTATAGATAGTTTAAACGAAGCATTGATCAAATACGAAGAAGGACAAAATGGTGAATATAACGCTTACAAATTTTGTGTGCAGCATCTTTCACACTTCCTCGAACTTTCTCTCAAATACCATGTAATTCAATCGCACCCTCTTTTGATATATAAAAACCCGTTCGCTAAAGTTATCAACGATGAATCGCAAACAATAGGCCTATATGAAGCAATAAATTTTTTAAAAAACGAAGGATGTGAAATTTCAAATACATTTGAAAGAGACATCGATTGGCTGAAAAAAATTAGGAACAGCATAGAACATCATAAATTCTCCATGAACACCAAAGAGGTCGAACAAACCATAGGTCGTTTAATTAATGCAATAGTCGAATTTTATGAAAAACATATAAATATAGACTTAAGTGAACACATTTATGCTACCCAATATGATCTGTATCACGATTTAGCTGATACCTATGGACTCCAACTAAAAAAAGCTGAAGCAGAAATAGAAAGAGCAATATCTAATTTATCATCTACAGAGAATGGCTTACAGATCTTCTGTTGCCCAAGATGTGATCACGATATGATGATTCCAAATTATGAGTCTGATACAGGGTATAAATGTGCTTTTTGCGGAAATGAAGAATCAGAAGATATAGCAGTGAAATGTGGAACTTGCGCTTCTACTTTGCCACTCTGGAAAATGGAGTTATTAGATAGAACTAATAATGGAAACGTTCAATACTACTGCCCAAACTGTTTAGATACTGGAACAAATGAAAGGGAAATAGATGATTAGGGCCAGAGTAAAGCTATACAATCACTAAATAAAAACAGCCTTTCACTCAAACTAGGGCACTCAATAAAGCCAAATATTAATCAACTCCATGGCCAAATCCTACCAACCACCACACAGCATCACCCCAGCCATTATTCACTTGATTGCAAAAATCAGTGAAGCTTTGGGTCGCCTGTCGGTTTTGGAGGATGAAAAAAATCTTCGGCTTCGGCGCGCGAATCGTATTCGCACTATTCAAGGCTCACTGGCAATTGAAGGCAACACACTTAGCGAAGAACAGATCACCGCAATTCTGGAAGGCAAACGTGTTATAGCACCACCAAAAGAAATTCAGGAAGTTCGCAATGCAATCAAAGCCTATGAACAGTTTGAAGCTTGGCAAGCTGGCAATGAAAAACATTTATTAAATGCACATAGCATTTTAATGACCGGCCTTGTTGATGATGCGGGCGCTTACCGCAAAGGTAATGTGGGTGTAATGAATGGTGAGCAAGTGGTGCATATGGCACCGCCAGCGAATCGTATTAAAAATCTTATGGGTGATTTATTGGGTTGGCTTGCAACCACCGAACAGCATCCATTAATTGCCAGCTCTATTTTTCATTACGAGTTTGAATTTATTCACCCCTTCAGCGATGGTAATGGCCGTATGGGGAGGTTGTGGCAGACGTTAATTTTGAGCCAGTGGAACCCGCTGTTTGTAAATATTCCTGTTGAAAGTATGGTGCATGAACACCAGAGCGATTATTACCGTGCGATAAATGCCAGCACCGCAAAAACAGATTCAGCGCCTTTCATAGAATTTATGCTGACGATGATTTTGAATACCATCGAATCATCTAATTCTTTAGTCACCCCCCAAGTCACCCCTCAAGTCACCCCCCAAGTCAAAGAATTGATTCTTGCACTCAAAGGCGAGATGAGCCGCGATGATTTGCAAAGTGCATTGGGCTTGCAAGATCGTAAATCGTTTAGCGAGCGCTACCTGAAACCTGCGCTGAGTGCAGGTCTTATTGAGATGACTATCCCTGACAAACCAAAGAGCCGTTTGCAAAAGTATCGGCGAACTCAGAAGGGTCAGACATTAATTTCTAGAAACAATTAATGCTTAACCCGTTTAGATCCCCCTATTACAACTTAAGAACAGCAGTTAACTGCTGTAACATTTGTTGATGTTTTTCGACAGACATATTGCGCAAGTTGATCAGCTTCCAGCGAACAGCTGGCAACTCGTTGACGCCATCTAAACCTAACAAAGACCAATTCGGCACTTTATTTTTGAAGGATATCAGAAATAATTTTTCAGCCTCAGTCATTGAATTATTCAGCAGCTGAATCATATTTTCTCGCGTTTGTATCAGCGACTCCAACGCGACAGGTTGCGGAGTCATAGCAACAAACTCGCCATCGTACACAGGCTGCAACTCTTTCAAGGTTGGATTTAGTATCTCAGAAATTGGGCGCGGGTGACTAATCAAGTAAACTAAAAATGCCTTGCGAATTTCTTCGGTGATACCTTCGTTTTCCAACAATAGCTTTACATCATATAGATCACGTGGATGTTGGCGATCTAGAGCGGCACATAACTTCCCTGCATATAAGTCACCCAAGGATACAACCGCTATTTCTGCAAAACCAAATTGATCTTCAACACTGGCGGTGACTGATCTTATTACCGGCTCATACACCGTGCCGCGTAATACTGGGGATAGTTCGATTTTAATTTGCACGCCTTTGTGGGCAACAATCAGGCGTAGCGCATCCAATTTATCTAAAAAGGTTTCGGTGATGTGCGCGCTAGGGAAAACGGATTGTATTCTTTGTGCTATCCGTTTTAACGCAGCTTTAATTGCTTCTAATGCTTGCGCACGATCATGGATTGGTAAATAAACCAAATCAATATCGACCGACAAACGCGGAAAATCGCGCACAAACAAATTAATCGCAGTTCCGCCCTTCAATGCAAAACAAGACTCCTCGCCTACCAATGGCAACAACTGAATAAGAAATTGCACTTGCCGATAATAAGGATTATTGCTGTCCATACAAATGCTCAGGCACTGTTATTTGAAATTGTTTATCCAACCGCCCACCTTGAACAAGTACACGCTTACCGCTGCCCAAATTGAACTTAGTAGAATCGATTTTTTTCAACCAAGGGTAGTTATAGCGAGAAGCCAACCAAAAAAATAACCGCTTAACTTTCACGCTAGTACAGGCATACAGCAATCGTTCTAGTTTTATCGGCGATAGACTTGTTAAACCCTGCATAAGTGCGTCTGCATAATCAAAACTGACAGCTGAAGGCACATCCTCTAACAATTCTAAGAGTGCTTTTTCGGGGCAAGATATTTTTAGTGATTCAAGATCATCGCGCCATGGAATATCTGAAAAACGGTTCGACACTTCAGCAAGGTTTGGTAGCCAAAGGCTTTCACTTTTATGCCAAACAACCTTACAACCTAAGTTTAATTTTTGCAGCCAAGTAGGTTCTTTTTCGGGTGCGTAAAAATGCACAGTGCGCTCAACGGCCAAAGGTGCAAAATGGCCAAGCCCTTGTAACTCTAATGCGGTTAAACCACCCAGTGAACCCTCTGGATATGTACGCTGTAACCCCAACACCAAACCCTGCCACGCAACAGGTAACCCACTACGCGCATATACCCCTGGAGCCAAAGAGACTAGCTTCCCACTTTTCAAGGCGTTGTCGAGCTTATGCACACCAACACCCTGCGCGAGCAACCCTTTTCGTATAGCTAACACGCCTAATGGGAGGACTGATTCTACACTGGCTTCGAACATAGTTTGGTTTACCAGAAATAAATATAACGGCGAAATTTGCCGAAAAATAAAGATTACTTAAACTAGCAGACTTTAATCGGTTTGTTAAGTTGAACTTAATCGGCGTTTTACGCCGTAATTTTATGATTACACAAACCACATCTGTGGCATATCCTTCGGGCAGCTTCGCTGTGTAAATGCGGGGGAGGAGTAAAAGCGTGCTTCGCACAAAACTTATCGCACTGGGAGTCAGCCCCTCCCCGCTTTTTAAGGGGGAGGTTGGGAGGGGGTTAGCTTGTCTCACCCCATAACCAGCACCAATTTCAAATATAATGCCCGCCTATTAACTATTAGGTACGCCCATGTCCACCTATACCGTTTTAGCGGCTGCGGTCGAATCGACCACGGAAGAGAAGAACAGTGATTTTTTAACGTTTTTGCATCCGGTTACTTCGCGTGAAGAAGCTATGTCGCATGTAGATAGCTATCGGAAAAAATATACCGATGCAAATCATGTGTGTTGGGCTTATGTAATTGGCAATACGCGCCAGCCACAAACGCAGGCATTTAGTGATGATGGTGAACCTTCGGGTACAGCAGGAAAACCTATGTTGCATGTGCTCACTGAACGCGATGTGGGTAATTCGCTCGCCGTGGTGGTGCGCTATTTTGGCGGGGTTAAATTAGGTGCGGGTGGATTGGTGCGCGCGTATTCGGGTGCGGTTTCCGATGCAGTCAATCACGCGCAACTATTACAGGTTTCGCCGAGTGTAAACATAAACGTCAGTGTGGATTTTTCTAAGGAAACTAAAATTCGCCATATTGTTAATCAGCATGATGGGCAGATCTTAAATGTGGATTACGGCACGCGAGTGATACTCGATATTAGCCTCGCAGCTTCGCAAGCCGAACTTTTTGTACAACAGGTTATTAATGAAACAGCTGGCGATGCTGTTGTGCAATGTGATAACCCACTCAAATAACGCGTTGCCGGGCTCTAAGTAGCTCGCCTTAGCATGCACTTCAGATCACAAGCTGACAAATGTGAATTATCTTTTTAACGTACAAAACTTAAGCTGGCACCAGTTTATGAGTTAAAGAACGCGAGAATACGCTTCCAACGGACACTTCAGCAAAGTCTGCGGCGCGGTTGAGTAATGCACGCCGAACTATCTGTAAGCATGCAAACCTCTATAATGGTGGCTAGATGTTCTCACCAAGACACAATAGGCAGACAAAATGAACCATGAAACCACCCCTGGCACAGCTTGCCGAGCACCTTTGTTTCTAGAGAAGCCTTGGATCTGGCTGATTTTCAGCCTCTACTATTTTGTGCCCGTCTATTACATGAAAGCCTCTAAAGAGACTCTAGTGTTTTTGTGTGGCGCTTACTTGTTATTTGTATTCTTCTTTTTATGGGGTTCACGGCTCAACCAGAAACATGTTTGGAAGGCAATAGTAGCGCTCACATTACTGCTCTTTTGTGTTGTTCCCGTATCGCCCGGCTCCAGTAACTTCTTTCCCTATATTGGCTTTTTGATTGGTTTTAGTTACTCCACTCGCACTTACCTCAGCCTGCTGGTTGGCTATTTCCTTATTATCGGTGGCGTTCAGTATTACTACGATTACCCCGTGCCCATGTTTGCCTTACCGGCGATTAGCGGCCTGCTTTCTATTAGCTTATGGGGGCATATTGAGCGGATGCGCTACTCACATCGCACCCACTGGATTCAAAGCCGTCAGGAAATTCAACAGCTCGCCGTTATTGCGGAACGCGAGCGTATTGCCCGCGATTTGCACGATATTTTAGGCCACACCCTCTCATCCATCGCACTCAAAGCCGAGCTCGCCGAAAAACTTCTTAAGCAAGATAAAATTCAAGATGTGAGCGATCACCTCTCTGACCTGCATAAAATTGCACGCGAAAGCTTGAGCTTGGTGCGTCAAACAGTTTCTGGCTACAAACATCGCGGGCTTTCTGGCGAGGTAATTCAACTCTGTGAAAAGTTGCGTCAAAACGGTTTCTCAGTAGATCTGAATGGCGAGATCCCCTCGCTTTCACCCCGCGCGGAAACCGCATTAATTTTGGCGCTCACCGAGCTCACCACCAATGTGTTGCGCCACAGCAACGGCAATCACTGCAAAATTTCTTTTCAGCTGGATGGCGAAAGCATGGTCATTAGCATGCAAGACAACGGCTGCATCAAATCCATTACCCCAGGCAATGGCCTCAACGGCATTCAAGAGCGACTACACGCCTTGGCTGGCGATATTAGCGCGCAAATTTCCAACGGCGCGCGCTTTGATATCACCCTCCCCGCCAATGAAATGATACAGGCACATTAACCATGAGAATTTTGTTAGCGGAAGATCAAGCTATGGTGCGCGGTGCGCTAGCAGCACTGCTCGGCATGGAGCCGAATTTTGAAATCACTCAAGCAGAGGATGGCGATAAAGCGTGGCTGTTACTCAAACAAAATAGCTACGATATTTTGCTCACCGATATTGAAATGCCCGGTCGCTCTGGTTTGGAATTGGCGCAGTATTTAATTCAGCAACAATCTACTACCAAAATTATCATCATCACCACCTTTGGCCGCTCCGGTTATATTCGCCGCGCCATAGATATGGGTGTGTCAGGTTTTTTATTGAAGGACGCTCCGTCTGAACAATTGATTCAGGCGACCTATCGCATTATGGATGGCAAGCGCGTTATTGATGGCGAACTGGCGATGATGGCCTTGGGTGAAACAGATCCACTCAGCGATAAAGAACGCCGCGCGCTACGCCTTGCCAGCGAAGGAAAAACTACCGCTGAAATTGCCAATACGCTGTTTTTATCGGAGGGAACTGTGCGCAATTATCTCTCGGAAGCCATCGCAAAATTGAATGCCGCAAACCGTGTGGATGCCGCACGTATAGCACGTCAAAAAGGTTGGATTTAAAAGGTTGGATGAATACCACTGCACCATTCTGCTGCATCACAAAAATGTCACATTTTCATTAATGAGCCATTTTTCCGTTTTATCAGATAACTTAACAGTTTAAGCATTAGTTTAACTTGGAAGCAGCCAGTTCACTTGCTAGAATCGCCCCGCTGCCTTTTCGGCTGAAGGGCGATTATGGCTATTTAGTGGAGTGCTCATCCTTATCGGTAGTAGCTGTTGTTTGCTGTGTAGCCTGAGCACTTTCCTGTTTGTAGGATTCTTTAACCGCACGCATTTTTACATCCTCAGCATAGGCCGCCAAGATTTGCGTAAACACTGATAAGAGCGCGGGAAAGCGTGTTGCTAAAACACCCGCAATCACAACTGCCGAGGTTGCCAAGAGTGGCGAGCGACCCGATAGGCTTTCAAACACTTTAGACATATTCAGTACAGCCGCATCCGCTTGATCACTACGGTTTTGATTTTGCGGCACGGGTGTACGAGCAAAAGCTTTGACAAAAGCGAAAATAATAATGGGGATAAAATAAATTAGGCCAAGTACAATCGGCCCCCACACGGCACCGAGGCACGCGCTAAGCCAGTGGTAAACACCAATGCTGATCCACACAAAACCAATAATGGTTGCGGA
>DAOORH010000129.1:6541-8464 GCA_035389145.1 Cellvibrio sp. | reverse complement strand
GTTTGGCCAAGGTAACTCTGGGTGGCCGCGTCTTTTTAAATGGCGATAAAACGGGTCAACGTGTAGATGCTCACGATCTCATCACTGATGATGCAGATTTGGTGATTTTCACCCCTAAAGATGAAGATGGCCTTGAGATTATTCGCCATTCCTGTGCGCATTTACTCGGTCATGCCATCAAACAATTATTCCCCAATGTGAAAATGGCCATTGGCCCAACTATTGATAGCGGCTTTTATTACGACATCGACATAGAGCAAAAGCTAACAGATGAAGATTTGGTCGCGATTGAAGCGCGCATGATTGAATTGGCTAAAACTGAATATGACGTGGTTAAACAGAAAGCAACATGGCAAGAAGCTTATGATGTTTTCGCTGCGCTTGGAGAGACTTACAAGCTAGAGATTTTGGATCGCGACGTGCCTAAAGATGCTACGCCGGGTCTCTATCATCACGAAGAATATGTGGATATGTGCCGCGGCCCACACGTGCCCAATATGCGCTTTTGCTTGAATTTCAAGTTGATGCGTACTTCAGGTGCTTACTGGCGCGGAGATTCCAACAACAAAATGCTCCAGCGCATTTACGGCACTGCCTTTGCCGATAAAAAGCAATTAGCTGCCTATCTAAATTTGCTGGAAGAAGCTGCGAAACGCGATCACCGTAAACTCGGTAAAAAGTTTGATTTATTCCATCTGCAGGATGAGGCACCGGGTATGGTGTTCTGGCATCCGAAAGGTTGGTCTCTTTGGCAACAAATTGAACAATACATGCGTAAGACGTTAGATGACGCGGGCTATCAAGAAGTAAAAACGCCGATGATTATGGATCGTGTGTTGTGGGAGAAATCCGGTCATTGGGAAAACTACCGTGAAGGTATGTTTACGACTGAATCGGAAAAACGCGATTACGCCGTTAAGCCGATGAATTGCCCCGGTCACGTACAAATCTTTAACCACGGGTTGCGTTCGCATCGCGATTTGCCGTTGCGCTTGGCTGAGTTTGGCTCATGTCACCGTAATGAAGCCTCGGGTGCATTGCATGGTTTGATGCGCGTACGCGGTTTCGTGCAAGACGATGCCCATATCTTCTGTACTGAAGATCAAATCGTGCAGGAAGTATCGGCGTTCAACCTATTGCTGCAATCTGTTTACGATGATTTTGGTTTTGAAGATGTTTCTGTGAAATTGTCGCTGCGCCCTGAAAAGCGCGCCGGTACCGATGAAACTTGGGACAAGGCAGAAGAGGGTTTGCGCATCGCTTTGCGTGCGTCTGGTCTTGAGTGGGAAGAGTTGCCGGGTGAAGGTGCTTTCTACGGCCCGAAAATCGAATACCAAATCAAAGATGCCCTTGGTCGTTCATGGCAGTGCGGTACTATTCAGCTCGATTTCGTACTTCCTGAGCGTTTGGACGCGGAATATGTCGCCGAAGATAACGTTCGCAAGCGCCCAGTGATGTTACATCGTGCCATTTTGGGTTCATTTGAGCGTTTCTTGGGGATTTTGATCGAGCATTATGAAGGCTCTTTCCCTGCTTGGTTGTCTCCAGCGCAGGCCGTAATTATGAATATTACGGACAATCAGGCCGATTTCGTGAAGAAAGTTGAAAAAACCTTGCGTGATAAGGGCTTCCGCATCATTTCGGACTTGAGAAATGAGAAGATCGGCTTTAAAATCCGCGAGCACACAATTCAGCGGGTTCCCTACCTGCTCGTCGTTGGCGACAAAGAAGTTGAAAACAACTCTGTTGCAGTTCGTACAAGAGACGGAAAAGACTTGGGTGTAATGAATCTGGAAGCCTTCATCGAGCACTTGACCGCCGATATCGCGCGTCGAGGCAGAGTCCTTGCTGTCTAAAAGACAGCAAGAGGTAAGTAAGATTTGTTCCTATTAATGAATTGGAGATACAACTATCAAACGAGAT
>DAOORH010000129.1:0-6441 GCA_035389145.1 Cellvibrio sp. | reverse complement strand
GGTAAGTAAGATTTGTTCCTATTAATGAATTGGAGATACAACTATCAAACGAGATAACGCCCCAGCCGCTAAAGGAAATTCCAAGAAAGCGCGGATCAACGATCAGATCGAAGCTAAACAAGTTCGTTTAATCAATGCCGAAGGTGAACAGGTCGGTATTGTTCCTTTGAGTGATGCACTTGCCCAAGCGCAAGCGGCAACGCTTGATTTAGTGGAGATCGTGTCTGATAGCGATCCTATAGTCTGTAAGATTATGGATTACGGCAAACATCTGTTTGAAATCAAGAAGACCAAAGCCGCTGCTAAAAAGAAACAAAAGCAGCAGCAGATTAAAGAAATGAAATTTCGTCCAGGGACGGAAGATGGTGACTATCAGGTCAAATTAAAAGCTCTGATACGTTTCCTTGAGAGCGGGGACAAAGCCAAGGTAACCTTAAAGTTCCGCGGCCGCGAACTCGCCCACCAAGAGTTGGGTATGGAAATGATGCAGCGCATCGAGAAAGACCTACTTGAGTTGGGCACCGTAGAGCAAGCTGCCAAGATGGAAGGTAAGCAATTGACTATGGTTATCGCCCCTAAAAAGAGAAAATAGTCGGGCTTTTAGCTGCCTTGATTATTTATTTTATTTACCTAGATGTGTGGAGTTTCACATGGCAACTAAAGCTAAAGTACATAGCGGAGCTGCAAAACGCTTCAAAAAAACTGGCGCTGGCTACAAGTTTAAGCACGCTAACAAGAGTCACATCTTGACCAAAATGACTACTAAACGTAAGCGCCAATTGCGCGGTACCAGTCTCGTTGACGCGACTGATGTACCACGTGTTAAGCGTATGTTCCGTGCCATTTAATCTGGCTCACAGTATTTATTTTATAGAGGTTTAGAAAATGGCTCGTGTAAAACGTGGTGTAGAGGCGCGTCGTCGTCACAAGAAAGTATTAAAAGCAGCTAAAGGTTATTACGGTGCACGTTCGCGTACATTCCGTGTTGCCAAACAGGCTGTTATCAAAGCTGGTCAGTACGCTTACCGCGACCGTCGCGTTAAGAAGCGTAACTTCCGCGCTTTGTGGATTACTCGTATCAATGCTCAGTCTCGTGCTGAAGGCATGACTTACAGCCAATTGATTGCTGGCCTGAAAAAAGCCAACATCGTATTGGATCGTCGTGTTCTGGCCGATTTGGCTGTGTATGATAAAGCAGCATTTGCTGCAGTTGTTGCGAAGGCTAAATCAGCTCTGGCTGCTTAATCGTCCAACGACTTCAGGTGTTAAGCAATTAACACCGCTGTGAACGCGATGAAAGGGGAGGAGCTTCGGTTCCTTCCCTTTTTTTATGGCCATGGATGGCCTGTATGCCGCGGGCGCAGGATGCGCAAGAGCGGCTCTTCCAGGTTAAGAAAATTCCCATTCGGGTTCTGGCAAATTTTATTACGACATTATTGGAATAGCAGATGGAAAATCTCGCTGCGCTTACTGAAGAAGCGCTTAAATTAGTTACCAATGCTCAAGACTTGGCTGCACTCGATGCAGTGCGTGTTGATTATTTGGGTAAAAACGGCAGCATTACCGCGTTGATGAAAACGCTTGGCAAGTTATCGCCAGAAGAGCGCCCAGCCGCTGGTGCAGAAATCAATAAAGCTAAAGATACTGTTCAAGCCGCTTTGGAAATTCGTAAATCGACGCTGGAACAAGCGGCGATTGCAGCCAAACTTGCTGATGAAGTGGTTGATGTGACCCTTCCCGGTCGCGGCCAGCACACTGGCGGTTTGCACCCTGTGACGCGTACTTTGCAACGTATCGAAGATATTTTCTCGGCGGTAGGTTACACCGTTGAAGTTGGTCCAGAGATTGAGGACGACTACCACAACTTCGAAGCGCTCAATATTCCTTCGCATCACCCGGCGCGCGCTATGCACGACACTTTTTATGTGGACGACACCCACGTATTGCGTACCCACACATCGCCAGTACAAGTGCGCACTATGGAAAACAAAACGCCGCCGATTCGCGTTATTTGTCCCGGTCGTGTTTATCGTTGTGATTCAGATGTAACTCACTCGCCTATGTTTCATCAAGTTGAAGGTTTGGTGGTTGATAAAGACATCAGCTTCGCCGATTTGAAAGGCACTATGGATCAATTCCTCAAAACCTTCTTTGAGGCCGATGTGCCAGTGCGTTTCCGCCCATCTTATTTCCCCTTTACTGAGCCATCGGCAGAGATGGATATTCAATGCACTCAATGCCGTGGCAAAGGCTGCCGCATGTGCAAAAACAGCGGTTGGTTGGAAGTTGGCGGTTGCGGCATGGTTCACCCAGAAGTATTTAAGGCGAGCGGAGTTGACCCTGAAACTTACACCGGCTTTGCATTTGGCATGGGGGTAGAGCGCTTGGCGATGCTGCGCTACGGCGTAAACGATTTGCGCTTGTTCTTTGAGAATGATTTGCGGTTCTTGAAACAATTTTGATGTGTAGGTTGGGCAGACATGCCCAACACGACCATGTTGCCGAATAGACTTCGGTAAAAATAACGGTGATTGTTGGGCATTGTTGCCCAACCTACGGAATGAAAAGCTATGAAAGTAAGTGAATCCTGGTTGCGTGAATGGGTTAACCCAGCAGTAACAACCGACGAATTGGTAGCCCAGCTCACAATGGCTGGATTGGAAGTTGATGCGATAGAATCAGTTGCTGGCGATTTCACCGGCGTTATTGTGGGCGAGATTGTTGGCTGTGAGCAGCATCCAGATGCCGACAAATTGCGCGTAACTACTGTTGCTGGTTTGCCTGATGGCCCAACGCAAGTGGTTTGCGGTGCAGCCAACGCGCGCGTGGGTATTAAAATCCCATTCGCCACTATAGGTGCAGAGTTACCGGGCGACTTCCACATCAAAAAAGCCAAATTACGCGGTGTTGAATCCTTCGGCATGCTCTGTGGCCAAACCGAATTAAAAGCGGGTGATGACGATACCGGTTTATGGGAATTGGCAGCCGATGCACCAGTAGGCGCGGATATCCGCGAGTACTTGAATCTCAATGATAAATTGATTGAAGTCGATTTAACCCCAAACCGTAGCGATTGTTTAAGTGTTAAAGGTATTGCTCGCGAGGTAGGTGTGCTTTTCCGCGCACCAGTTCAAGCGCCAGCTATCAACCCTATTGCAGCTACTATTGCAGATACATTTCCCGTTAAGCTTTCTGCCGATGCGGCATGCAGCCGCTATGTTGGCCGTGTAATTCGCAATATTGATATCACCAAACCAAGCCCTGCATGGCTGCAAGATAAGCTTACTCGCGCTGGCCTACGCAGCATCGATGCTGTGGTTGATGTGACTAACTACGTGCTGGTCGAGTTGGGTCAGCCCATGCATGCTTTCGATTTGGCAAAACTCTCTGGCGGTATTGATGTTCGCCTTGCTAAACAGGATGAGCAGATTGTTCTTCTTGATGGTCAAGAAGTGAAGCTAAATGCGGATACGATGGTTATTGCCGATCAGCAAGGTGCTTTGGCGATTGCTGGCGTATTTGGCGGCAAACCAAGTTCAGTCACTACAAAAACTCGCGATCTATTCCTCGAAAGCGCATTCTTTAATCCGCTGGCGGTTGCTGGGCGTGCGCGTTCTTATGGTCTGCACACAGATTCGTCCCACCGCTTTGAACGCGGCGTGGATTACAGCCTGCAAGTTGAAGCCATGGAGCGTGCAACCGCGCTCCTGCTCGAGATTGTTGGCGGCGAAGCTGGTCCCTTGGTGCATGTCACTAACGAACACTTACCACAAGAGCGTCAAGTGACTTTGCGCAAGGCTCGCATCGTGAGCGGCTTAAGCTTGGAAATGGCGGATGATGAAGTAGTCGATATCCTCACTCGCCTCGGTTTGGGTTTGGTTTCGCAAAACGCCGAAGGCTGGACTTTCAATGTTCCAAGCTACCGTTTTGATATTTCTATTGAAGCTGATTTGTTGGAAGAGCTGGCGCGTGTTTATGGCTATAACCGTCTTCCAACCCGCGCGCTGGCTACCCCAATTCAAATCGATGAGCGCCCAGAAGCCGTACTCGGAATCTCCGCTGTGCGTCGCCAGTTGGTAGCGCGCGGATACCAAGAAGCGATTACTTTCAGTTTTATCGAACCTAAATTGTCTGCGTTGTTTGATCCTACGCGTGTGCCAGTCGTACTGCGCAATCCTATCAGCGCTGATTTGGCTGCTATGCGTACCAGCTTGTTGCCAGGTTTGGTTACAGTGCTGCGCAATAATCTCAATCGTCAGCAAGAGCGTGTGCGCTTGTTTGAAACCGGTTTGCGCTTTGTGCCGAGCGAAGCGGGTGGTGTTGCTGGTTTGCAGCAAGAGGCTATGTTAGCGGGCTTAATCTACGGCAATCGTTTGCCAGAAGCTTGGTCTAATATCGCTGAAGCGGCAGATTTCTTTGATATCAAGGGCGACCTTGAATCGGTTCTCGCGGTTACGGGTAACGCAAAAGACTTTAGTTTCAAGGCGGGGGAGCATTCGGCTTTGCATCCTGGCCAGACTGCAGCCATTTACTTGAATGATGAGTTGCAAGGCTATGTGGGTGCTTTGCATCCAAACCTGCAACAACAACTGGATATCCCTAAAAATGTCTTCCTGTTTGAGTTGAAGCTATCAGCGGTTACGCAGGCTCGTGTACCAGCATTCTCAAGCCTGTCGCGCTTCCCAGAGGTGCGCCGTGACTTGGCGATCCTGATTGATCGCCAAGTGGAGGCTAAAACCCTGATGGATACTGTGGCGGCGCAAGCTGGCGAACACCTTACAGACTTAAAGGTGTTTGACGTATATATGGGCAAAGGTATTGATCCACATAGAAAAAGTGTCGCTTTGGGGTTGACCTTTCAGCATCCTTCACGCACTCTTAACGAGGATGAAGTTAATGCTTCCATAGATGCGGTTATTAAATCTTTGGAGGCTAATTTTGCTGCCACCCTTAGATAGCCCTATGACAGCTCTTAATAGGAAAAATAACTATGTCGGATGGTGCTTTAACCAAAGCTGATTTGGCTGAAAAGCTGTATGAAGATTTAGGTTTAAACAAACGTGAAGCCAAGGAGCTGGTCGAACTCTTTTTTGAGGAGATTCGGCACGCGCTTGAAAATAATGAACAGGTTAAGTTGTCTGGGTTTGGTAATTTCGAACTGCGCGATAAAAGCCAGCGTCCGGGTCGCAACCCGAAAACTGGTGAAGAAATTCCTATTAGCGCGCGTCGGGTAGTTACCTTCCGCCCCGGTCAAAAACTTAAGGCTCGAGTAGAAGCTTATGCTGGAACCCAGTCATAACGACGAACTCCCGGTTATCCCCGGGAAGCGCTATTTCACCATTGGTGAGGTCAGCGAACTCTGTGCGGTCAAGCCGCACGTGTTGCGCTATTGGGAGCAAGAATTCCCTCAGTTAAGCCCCGTTAAACGTCGTGGTAATCGCCGCTATTATCAACGTCAGGATGTGATGACAATTCGTCAAATTCGCTCCTTGCTTTACGACCAAGGTTTTACCATTGGCGGTGCACGTTTGCAGATGACAAACGAGAATTCACAGCCCGATAACAACCAATTTTCACAATTGGTTACGCAGATGATTGGTGAGTTAGAACAAGTATTAAAAGTTTTAAAGTCCCGCTAATTTGTCGCGATATTAATCCTAATAGTTTGTTGCAATCCCAATGAATTAAGGTATTATGCCCGTCCCTCGCGATGCTGGCTTGTTAGCGGTATCGATCATGTGAAGAACATGAAAAAGTTTTACTGTCGGAGCGTAGCGCAGCCAGGTAGCGCACTATACTGGGGGTGTAGGGGTCGTGGGTTCAAATCCCGCCGTTCCGACCAAATTCCTTAAAAAGGCGCTTATATAGCGCCTTTTTTATTGCCTGAACTTTTGTATTATTTGTTCTAAATGATTAAATTTTCAGCTGGTTGCGCCTGTAGTCTAAAGTGCTACCATGCGGCTTGATTTTTAAAGTGCTATCTATTTTTCCAGAGCACGCTAGTGCATCACAATAAAAAGGGGTATTCCTGTGTCAAAACAATTAATGATTTACGACAACATCCAGCCTTTGTCTGAAAAGCACGCCAAATGGTCAGTGGGCGTTGATAACCATGAGTTTTTAACCCATCTGAACTCGGTCCCCGTATTAGCGACTGAAATTGTTTTCGCCGCGTCTGAATTCCCAATTATCTTTTCTGCTACTGGCAACGAGGGAGAGTATCTTCCGCTGGTGGTTATGGGTTTAAAAGATGGTCAAAACTTGTTGTTGAATGACAAGAACGTGCTGTCTACCCGTTATGTGCCAGCATTTGTTCGCCGTTATCCTTTTGTATTGGGTGGCAGCAATGATTCAGAGATGATGGCTTTGTGCATGGATGAAGACAGCAAGTTTTTCTCTCACGATGGCAGCAAAGGCGCGCGCTTGTTTCAAGATGATGGC
>DAOORH010000128.1:0-8494 GCA_035389145.1 Cellvibrio sp. | reverse complement strand
GGGGTCTGCAGGATCAATATACATGATAGAAGGAATCCATTTCACCAAAACTGCGCCATTCGCTTTTGCTTGCACTAAACGATCAATAGCATCTTTACGATAAGGATTGATACTCGCGGCGTATAACAAATTGGGATAGAGCTTGGTTTGCTCATACACATATTCATTGGGAACATAAATTTGTGTTTGGGCTTTATCTAATTCACCTTGCTCATTGATAACACCGTCTAAGGATAAAATAACGGTTTTATCCACAACATTTGAATCGGCAACTGCAGCACTGATCTTTTTAAAGATAACTTTATCCCCTTCACGTTCCAATTCTTTTAAAGAAGTCCCCATCGCCATTAAATAAAACTTAAAGCGAAAGTTGTTGCGCATCTCATCATTAATAAAACAGCCCGAGTTGCCATAACCCAAACCGGCAACATGGGCATGAAAATCAATAATTGTTTTTTCTTTAAAAGGCAATAGATGCTCGTTATTGCTTTGGTTGGCCAGCGCCAGTACTGATGACAAAATCAGGACTGCACTTACAAGCCCTACTATTTCTACTTTCAATTTCATCTGATTAAACTCCCAACTCTAAAGCGAGAGTTTTTGCACCACCAAAATCCGTTTTACCACTCCCCAGTTTTGGAATAGCCCCAACTTGATGTACAACCGAAGGAATCATCATGGGGTTGCAATTAATCTCTAACAAACGTTTGCGCAATTCATTGCTGTCAATTGCCAAAGTCGTCAGCAGCACAACTTGCTCACCTTTTTTATCGTCGGGAATATTTACGGCTACCAATTCAACATCGGGTTCGGTAATGACTTTTTTAATTTCACTTTCAACCGCGCCCAAGCTAATCATTTCACCGCCGAGTTTGGCGAAGCGCGAGTAGCGGTCAACAATGGTTAAGAAACCGTCTTCATCGAGATGACCTTTATCGCCAGTTTTGTACCAGCGGCGGCCATCTAGCTCGACAATCACTGATTTGGTTTTTTCCTCATCATTCAAATAACCCAGCATGACTTGAGTGCCGGAAATTAAAATTAAACCATCTTGATTGGGCGCTAGAGTTTCCAAAGTTGCAGGATCAACAATGCGGAATGAACAGCCCGGCAATGGCAAGCCTACTGAGCCAATTTTGCTGCCCACTTGTACATGCCAATCATTCATATCCAATTGATCGGGGATATTGACGCTAGCGACTGGCGTGGTTTCAGTGGCGCCGTAACCTTCGTAAATAACTTTATTAAATTTATCGTGGAATTCTTCACGCACATCGCTCGATAATTTTTCTGCACCCGCCACTACAATTCGCAGGGAATCCAACATAAGTGGCTGCACTTTTTTGTTTTTGGTGTACAAACGAAGAAATGTTGCAGTCGCGCACATTACCGTCACTTTATTACGAGAAATGGCCTTGGCGATATTCACCACATCGGTTGGGTCTGGGTGACAGACAACTGGAATGCCTTCAATTAACGGTAGGAAAGTGGTAACTGTTAAACCAAAAGAATGGAAAGGCGGCAAGCAGCCCATAACCACATCGTCATCGCGAGTTTTTAACACATCGCTAATTTGTTTGATATTGGACATAAAATTGCGGTGACTTAACACAATGCCCTTAGGCGTGCCTTCGCTGCCGCTGGAAAACAAGATTGCCGCCGCATCATTAATATTTACCTTGCAGCCAAACAAGTGATAGAAGCCATAAGCAGGAAGTAAGCGCGCCAACAAGAAGCTAATCGCTAACAGCGGTTTTGATACTTTTTCCTTTAACTCTTCCAGATAAACGATATTTAAACCTTGCAGCATGGCTTCTACATCTAACCCGCGTGACTGCATTTTCTCGATAAATTTTTCAGAGGTATAGACTGTTTTTATCGCCGCGGCTTTTACGCCGGATTGAATCGCAGCAGTGCTGGTTGTGAAATTAATATTCACTGCGGTTTGGCCATTCAGCAAAACGGCCATATTGGTAATAATGGCCGCGCTACTGGCGGGCAATAAGATGGCTACATTTTTCTCTGAATCTATAGTCCGCATTTTATGGGCAAAGCTTGCAACTGCAGCCATTACCTTACCGTGGCTCAGTTCAACACCATTCGTATCTATCGCGCAGGGCGCACCTAAATGTTCTTTGGCAGAGCGCATCCACGCAAGCGGTAAGGGTTCGAACTTTTGTGATTGGTGTTCCCATGCATCAAACGAGAGTTCAAATATTTTTTGTTTTAACTCTTCGGCCTTGGTATCCATTGGCAGCGCTTTGCCAAAGGTAACAATCACTTCTCTGCGTAAACCACGCGAAGTATTTTTACGCAATTTTTCACTGCCGGCACGCGATAAGCGGCTGCCCCATAAACCGTGCAGGTAAAACGGAATAATCGCGCCTTCAACACCCTCAACCACACGTTCAAAACCAGCGTGAAATAAACCGAGGGAGCCTGTGCGGCTAATAGCGCCTTCTGGAAATAAACAAACCACCTCACCTGCCTTTAACAATTCATTAATTTTAATGAGTGATTCTTTGCTTTGGCCGCTACTGATAGGAATTACGCCAAAGAATTGAAAAATAGGTTTTAAATACCACTGCTCGTAAATGCTACGCAGCATTACAAATCTAACGGGGCGCGGGCTGGCGATTTGAATCATGGCCCAGTCAATCCAACTGATGTGATTGCCCAACAACAAAGCGCCACCGGTTTTGGGGAGGTTGTCAAAGCCGACAATATCGACTTTGTATTTACCGGAAATAAAAAAGCCCGCCACAATACGTGTTAACGAATGCGGCAATTCATAGACGGTATAAATCGCACCCGCTAATGCCACTAGCATCAACAAGAAAAATAATTGCGCGCTGGTCACACCGATTGAAGCCAATACAATGGTCGCACCCAAGAAGCTAAGCATGCCGATATTTTGTATCCAGTTATTACCCGCTAGAACTGTGCCCAACTCATCGGCTTTAGCATGATATTGAATCAATGCATTTAACGGAATTATAAACAGGCCGCCCAAGAAACCGAGCACAGTAAAGGTTAATGACATGGTGATGCGCGAATCCAACGCCGGCATTACACCTAACAACAATGCAAAACCTAATGCACCAACTGGAATTAAACCCAACTCAATATAATTTCTAGAAATTTTTCCTGCGAACAATGAACCTAAAATAATGCCTATGCCCGTGCAAGCAATAATGCCTTGGATCACCAAAGTATCTGTTTCATGCAAAACCTCTTTCGCAAATGCAGGGAAGGAAGCAAACACCACTTGCGCAATCGCCCAGAACATAGACAAGCCGATAATGGATAACCAAATAGCGCGCTTGTTAAAAATGGTTGTTAAATTTTTCTTTAAATAGCCGCCGCTAAAAAATTGGCCAGAGGAAAAGGATTTGCTGTCATCGCGTTCACGCTTGGCAGGTAGTTGGTAAGCCATCCACAATTCAAAAAGGGTGAGTGCTACTAAAATCCAACCCAAGGGGGCAATGTGACTGATTAAGCTTGTGGTGTCCGTTACTACAGTGTGTGCAAGCAATTTTTCAAATAACGCAGAGAACACAAATGTACCGCCAAGAATCGCAACGATTGTGATTGCCTGCACAATACCGTTTGCACTCGCCAACGATTGATCACCGACTAATTCACGAATGTAGCCATACTTTGCCGGCGAATAAATCGCTGCTTGAATGCCTAAGATCAAGGTCATCGCAAACGCGAACCAAAACCAGCCTTGGTAGTAGGCGAAGGTAATTAAGAGTACGGCGAGCAACGCGAACCAAGCGCTGTAGCGCATGACTTTATGTTTGGGATATTTGTCGGCCAAAAAGCCGGAGGGAGAGAAGAGGAGAATAAACGGAATTAAGATGAGCGCATTGACGATTGCAGTCCACACCACCTGCTCTTGGCCATCGTAGGTTTTGAAGATGGTATTTTGAATAACAATCTTATGCCCCAAATCCACAAAGGCATTGATGAATAATACGATGAGGTAAGGCAGAAAGCCCTTTATCTTAAACACGTCTTGCATTCTTATTTCTCCTTGTAGGTAATTAGCTTCACGTTGGCCAAATCTGAATAAGCGCTGAAAGCGGGGCAAGAATGCCCACCTGCAACACAATTTGCTACCTTTTATTCATATGTAGCGTTAAAGTTCACTTAAAGCATCGTATTTCAATACTTTTTTAATTAAGGTCACCGTCGAGGAACTTATGGCTCAGATCAATTCTCTGTTAGCAACCTTAAAAAAAGCCCTTAAATCCCACGGTATTACCTATGCAGAACTTGCCCCCAAGCTGGATTTGAGCGAAGCCAGTGTGAAGCGCATATTTGCGGAACAGACCATATCTCTGCAGCGTTTGGAGCAGATTTGCCAGCTTATGGATTTGGAAATTTCAGATTTGGTACAAATGATGAATGAACAGCAGCCACGTTTGCAGCATTTATCCATAGAGCAAGAACAGGAAATCACGCAGGATTTGGTTTTATTATTAATTACCGTATCCGTACTTAACCGCTGGACGCTGCCAGATATTATTAGCTATTACAAACTCAGTGAGAGTGATTGCATTCAAAAATTGGCGCGCCTGGATAAATTAAAGATTATCGAGCTGCTGCCAAAAAACAAAATTAAATTATTAGTAGCACCCAATTTTAGCTGGCGTGAGAACGGCCCTATACAACAATTTTTCCAAGCCAATATCGCCAAAGAATACTTTAAAACAAAGTTTAATGAGGATGATGAGTGCCTAATCGTATTGAATGGCATGCTGTCCTCACAAAGCAATGGCGAATTTCAACGCAAGCTGAAAAAACTCTCACGGGAGTTTGACGATATTAATAACGATGATGCAGCACTGCCTTTGGAAAATCGCAATGGTGTGACAGTGGTGATGGCGGTGAGAAATTGGCGCTATGGCTTATTTGAACCACTGCTACGCAAATAGCATTTGTATTAATCATCCTGTAAATCGCAAGCACCGCTTTATAATCCGAAAACGCATAAATACATCCATATAGCTCCCTATCGTCATCCCTGCGCGATCCAGTCGCTTCGGGAAACTTCCTACATCCATGTAGGTCGTCCATGACTCAAGGGTTTCGGATCACAAATCGGTACTTGCTTGATAAAATTATCTTTCGTACAAAGGCCTCTATTAGTATTGTTTATAAGGCAAAAATTTCCCCGACAAAACCACATTGACTCGGTCGCCTTTAGGATCTGGCTCGCGCACTATATCCATACTGAAATCAATCGCGCTCATAATGCCATCGCCAAATTCTTCGTGAATTAATTCCTTAATCGTCGCGCCATAGACATTTACAATTTCATACCAACGATAAATTAACGGATCGGTTGGCACAGCAGTCGGTAGCGCACCTTTATAAGGAACTACTTGCAACCACTTTTGTTCTTCAGTTGTTAATTCAAAAATATCACCAACGATTTTTGCTTGATCTGCGCTAAACGTCATCTGCCCCAAGCAACCTGCGGTTACCCATTCTTTACTTAAGCCCAATTTTTGGGCGACATCGCACCATTTAATGCCTTTGGAAACTTTTACAGTAATTATTTTTTCCGTAACGTCATTGCGGTTCATAGCGGCTCCGTATTTTGATAAAAATGGATTTGATTCATATCAATAGGAGCAATTAACACGCCAATTAAAGCTTTATGTTTGGCATAGCCAAATATTCGCATCAGGCTCTTTGACTCATATCAAACAAAAAACAAGTTGCAGACTATTTTTGTAACAAATAGAAACACTTGATTTACATCAGAAAGATTTCAATGCAGAAGCAGAGAATGAACCTTGCTACTTAAATCAGACAGAGGTAAATCAATATGCGTAAATCATTATTATTGGCAGCAGCAACTTTACTGTGTGCGACAAGCACTTTTGCTCACGAACAAAACGAATTATTTTTTCGCGTTGGCGCGGCCAGTGTACAGCCCGATGCAAGCAGCGGTACCGTATTAGGTGGTGGCGTTGACGTAGAGAACGCAACTACCCTTGGTTTTTCAGGTACATGGTTTATTAATAAACATTGGGGCGTTGAAGTTCTTGCGGCTCTGCCATTTGAACACGATATTGTTGGCTCAGGCGCATTGAAGGGCGTGGATATTGGCAGCACCAAACATTTACCACCAACAATTTCTATACAATATTATCCGCTTGAGGGCGACAGTTTCCAACCCTATGTAGGGCTAGGACTGAATTACACCAGCTTTTTTGATACCAAAACCACAAAGACCTTAGATACGGCGCTGAATGGTAAAACCGGTTTGTCGCTGGATTATTCAACCGGCCTTGCGTATCAACTAGGTGCTGATTTAAAAGTTTCTGACAATATTTATTTAAACGCAGCGATTTGGAAAATTGATATTGATACCACCGCGAACATTGATGTAAATGGGAGTCATGCTGCGAGTGTCGATGTAAAAATAGACCCAGTTGTCTTTATGCTCGGCGTTGGCTTTAAATACTAAGTTAAAGTGTGATTTTAAAAGGGGCTTTTCATAAAAAAGGGTAGCCAAAAAGGCTACCCATAAACGACTCATGAAGCAGTCGAAGAAGAAGGGAATACAAAACAAAAAACTATAAAATTTAAATCTGAACTTGCACCAAACCATCTTCAACACGCACTGGATAAACAGTGATGTTGTACTCCGGCTTCTCTAAGCACTCGCCAGTACGCAAGTTAAAATGCTGTTTGTAAAGTGGCGACGCAACCACAATTTCATCACCAATTGAACCTAAAATTCCACGCGACAGAACGTTGGCTTCGCCAATGGGATCAAAGTTAGACACTGCAAACACTTCATTCAGACGGCGCGAATTAAACAACGCAACTTGTTGTTTTTTGACCAAAGCGCACAGACCAGTATCGGGCAAGAGGTCTTGGTATTCGCACACGCTGATCCAGATTTTTTCACTCATGATATTTTCTCGTAAATTTCATTTAGCCCCTCTCTTTGGCGCCTCCCTTTAACAAAGGGAGGCTGGGAGGGATTTTTGCTAGTGAGATTTTTAAATCCCCCTAGCCCCCTTTTTCAAAGGGGGGGGAACTATTAATCCACCAATTCAACCAACTCGATGGTGTTGGCGCGCTCATCTTTGAAGGCCGGGCGAATTTGTCCGCGCTCCAACACATAAGCCAAGTTGTCATCGCGCTCATCAGAGTTGATAAAGTGTTTGAAACGTTTCAAGCGCTCGGGGCTTTCGACGGTAGTTTTCCATTCGCATTGGTACTGATCGATGTTGAATTGCATTTGCGCCTCCAACTCTTCAGCTATACCAAGCTTGTCATCAATCACAACTTTCTTGAGGTAAGCCAAACCGCCATCAAGATTTTCAAGCCATACCGAGGTACGCTGTAAACGATCACCGGTGCGAATGTAGAACATCATTACGCGGTCGATATATTTAATCAGAGTTGCATCATCCAAACCTTGCGCAAACAAATCTGCATGACGTGGGCGCATACCGCCGTTACCGCATACAAATAAGTTCCAACCGCTTTCAGTGGCTATAACACCGAAATCTTTTGATTGGGCTTCTGCACATTCACGTGTACAGCCAGACACACCAAATTTAATTTTGTGTGGTGCGCGCACACCTTTGTAACGATTTTCTAAAGTGATTGCCATACCAACAGAATCCAGCACACCGTAACGACACCAAGTGCTACCTACGCAAGATTTAACAGTACGTAATGATTTACCGTAAGCGTGGCCAGTTTCAAACCCTGCTTCTACCAAAATTTTCCAAATGGCGGGCAGTTGGTGTAATTGTGCACCGAACAAATCGATACGTTGGCCACCAGTAATTTTGGTGTAAAGCTTATAATCTTTTGCGACTTGACCAAGAACAATTAATTTCTCTGGGGTGATTTCACCACCGGCCACACGCGGCACGATTGAGTAGGTGCCATCTTTTTGCATGTTGCCCAAGAAGATATCGTTAGTATCTTGCAGGCCGATGTGTTTTTCATCCAGAACATATTCGTTCCAGAAAGACGCGAGGATTGAACCCACTGCAGGCTTACAAATATCGCAACCTAAACCGTGACCGTGGCCATCCAACAATTCATCGAATGATTTGAATTTCTTGATGCGAACAATATCAGCCAATTCTTTGCGTGAGTGCGGGAAGTGCTCACAAATATTGTTGCTCACTTCTACGCCGAGTTTCACCAACTCGGAATCCATAACTTGCTTAACCAATGCAGTACAACCGCCGCAAGACGTTGAGGCTTTGGTTGCATCTTTAATAGCGCTCATAGTGGTAGCGCCATTTTGTACAGCGCAACAAATTGCACCCTTGCTAACATCCATACAAGAACAAATTTGTGCAGATTCTGGCAATGCATCTACACCCATGGCTGAACCAGCACCATCAACCGATGGCAAAATTAAACCGTTTGGATCTTCAGGCAAATCCATTCCATTTACGCACATTTGTTGCAGCACGCCGTAGGCTTCTACATCGCCCAC
>DAOORH010000127.1:0-8578 GCA_035389145.1 Cellvibrio sp. | reverse complement strand
TTGTTTTGGTTGCGCTTTTATTGGTTCCCGCTGAGCCGGTTTTGATTGCTCTTTGGCTGGCTCGGGTTTTGGCTCAGGGCTCTTAACTGCTTCGAGAATTAAATCCTGCAGAATATTGCGGCTTAGGCCGGTGCGGGTCGCCAGATTCTCAAACATCAATTCGCGGAACACACTTTTCGGCAACTTATCCAACATGGGTGCGGCGCGTTTACTAAAGGTGGCGCGGCCTTCCATTGTGCGAATATTCAAACCTTCGGCGGCCACATCAAACAACTGATCCTCCAGCGGAACTGCCATGGAGATCATGGTTTCAAACTTCTCGGGCCCAATTTTGCGCACCAGTGTATCTGGGTCTTCGCCTTCGGGTAAAAACAGGAATTTCACTGTGCGGCCGTCGGCCATGGTGGTGAGCGATGCATCTAATGCGCGGCTTGCGGCAGCGCGCCCAGCCTTGTCACCATCAAAGCAAAACACCACTTCATTGGTGTATTTGAAGGCTTTATCGAGATGATCCTCACCGCAGGCGGTGCCGAGTGTTGCCACGCCGTAGCGAATGCCAAATTGTGCAAGACTCACTACATCCATATAGCCTTCAACCACTAATAGGCGCGGCAAATCGCGGTAGGCGAGCCGAGCTTCATAAAGGCCGTAGAGTTCTTGGCCTTTGTGGAAAACGGGAGTTTCGGGTGAGTTGAGATATTTGGGTTTGTCGTCACCCAATACGCGCCCACCAAAGCCAATCACGCGCCCACGGGTATCGCGAATCGGGAACATAATGCGGTGGCGAAAGCGGTCGTAGAGTTTTTTGTCTTGCTCGTGGTGAATGAGCATGCCGCCTTCAATCAGCAGATGCTTGTCTTCATCGTTTTGCGCGAGCGCTTTAAGCAAGTTATCCCAGCCTGGCGCTGCGAAACCTACGCCGTAATCTTTGGCGGTTTTACCATCCAGCCCACGGCCTTTAAGGTAATTGACCGCCATGCTTTTGCTGGGGTGATGACGCAGTTGTTGCTGATAAAATTCGTCGGCTTTTTCCAGTAGGCTGTAAATACTTTTGCGTTCTTGCTCACGCTTAACTTGCGCCTCGGTCTGTACTTCGCGCGGCACGGATAATCCGGCTACGCGCGCAAGGGATTCAATCGCCTCGGGGAAGCTAAGGCGCTCATAATCCATCACAAAACCCAATGCATTGCCGCTCGCGCCGCAGCCAAAGCAATAGTAAAACTGCTTTTCGGGGCTTACGGTAAAGGAAGGGGTTTTTTCGTCATGAAAGGGGCAGCAGGCGCTGTAGTTCTTGCCGGTTTTGCGCAATTTGACGCGGCTATCCACCGTATCGACTATATCGATGCGGTCGAGCAAATCGTCAATAAAGCTTTGCGGGATCATGCCGGACATAATAAAAAGACGCTACCGTTTGGGGGTGGGTAGTATCCTGTGTTGCGAATGAAGTTTCCAGTGAACATGTTTATATTTGGGCAGCTGGGAGTATGGGTGTTAGTCTTTCGGCCAATAAAAAATAGTTTGGAGTGTTCGGTAATGGGAAATATTAAATTCGGTTTGTTGGCTTGGTTTGTCATGTGTTGGATACAGTTCGCTTGTGCGGATTATCAAGCGCAGTGGGCGCCGACAAAGCGCGATATTGTTTATGCGGGCGCGGAAGCTGTAGATAACACCCGAAAACTCGATTTATATCTTCCTGCAAAAACTAAACAGCCTTTTCCGATGTTGGTTTGGTTTCATGGTGGCGGTTTAACGTCAGGCACAAAGAACAGCTCTAACGATCAGCGCATCGCCAGCTCTTGGCGTTCCAAAGGTGTGGCGGTGGTCAATGTGGATTATCGTCTCTCGCCGCAGGTTAAGTTTCCTGCTTACATTGAAGATACCGCGCAAGCGGTGACTTGGGCGGTCCGCAATGCTGAAAAATTGGGTGCTGACCCCAAACGAATTTATGTGGGCGGTCACTCGGCGGGTGCATATCTCGCCACTATGTTGGCGATGGATGAACGCTATTTGCGCGCGCAGGGTATTGGCACAGATGCAATTGCGGGTTTTGTTTCCCTTAGTGGTCAAATGACAACCCATTTCAATGTGCGAAAAGAGCGTGGCTTAAGTGATGTACCACTGGTAGTCGATGACGCAGCGCCTTCGCACTATGTGCGTAAGGATATTCCGCGATTACTGTTATTGATTGGCGATCACGATTGGCCTGCGCGTTTGGAGGAAAACCAGTTGATTTACGCACAATTCGTGCAGTTGGCGAAAACGGATAAAGCGAGTTTTAAAGTGATTACGAATCGCGACCACAATGCTATTTATGACCGTATTCCCGAGTCGAAGGATGATGCTTATCAAGCAATTGCAGGCTTTATGGAGCACGGTACAAATTAGCACTGAATTTCAGGCAGCAAAAAACCGTGAATCACAAGGTGGTTCACGGTTTTCAAGGCATCACTTATTCCGCAGCGTTTAACTCCTTAGAGTCTTACGCAGTCAACCCGCTGTAACTTAGTACAGGCGAGTAAACTTTTTAGATTCGCGTTGAACCTTTTTAGCGTGGCGCTTAACTGCAGCAGCAGCGTCACGTTTACGAATAGTGGTTGGCTTCTCGTAGCATTCGCGTGCGCGAACATCAGCCAAAATACCTGCTTTTTCACAAGCACGTTTAAAACGACGCAAAGCTACGTCAAAGGGTTCGTTTTCTTTAAGTTTTACTGAAGGCATGTTTTGACCTGTTTTGTTCTGAAAATGATGTCTTGAGGATTCTCGTTATCGCCCCGTTTTCACGTTAAACGACAATGTATCCGAGGGGTGCGGATTCTATACCCATATGATTTAGGCTGCAACCAAAAGACATGAAACTTCTATTTTTGTCGGGCTATCTCCTTTATTATGCCGCCCTAATCTTTAGCTAGAGCAATTTAACCCGCTATGCGAATTCTTGGCTTGGAAACCTCCTGCGATGAAACCGGTGTCGCCGTCTATGACAGTGAGCGCGGCCTGCTTGCCCATACCCTCTACAGCCAAATCGCGTTGCATGCAGAGTATGGCGGTGTAGTGCCTGAATTGGCCTCGCGCGACCATGTGCGCAAAATCCTCCCTTTGATTAATGAAGTGCTTGCTGAAAGTGGTTCAACATCGGCAGATATTGATGGTATCGCCTATACCTCTGGCCCCGGCTTAATCGGTGCGCTTATGGTGGGTGCTTCCATGGGGCGCTCGCTTGCTTATGCGTGGAATGTACCGGCGATTGGCGTACATCATATGGAAGGCCATTTGTTGGCGCCTATGTTGGAAAATAATCCGCCGGAGTTTCCATTTGTCGCCTTATTGGTGTCAGGCGGTCACACTCAACTGGTAAAAGTGGATGCCATTGGTGTTTACGAGTTATTGGGCGAATCTTTGGATGATGCTGCCGGTGAAGCTTTTGACAAAGCCGCCAAAATGCTCGATTTGGATTATCCCGGCGGCCCGCAAGTGGCCAAGTTGGCGGAATCCGGTGTTGAGGGACGATTTGTTTTTCCTCGCCCCATGGTAGATCGCCCCGGTTTGGATTTCAGTTTTAGCGGATTAAAAACTTACACGCTCACCACGGTTGCTGCGCACAAATTAGAAAATGGTTTGCCCGATGATCAAACTTGTGCGGATATCGCCTGCGCGTTTCAAACCGCCGTTGTGGAAACGCTCGTGATCAAATGCAAGCGCGCGCTGGAGCAAACCGGATTAAAAACCTTGGTGATTGCGGGTGGTGTATCGGCTAATAAAAAATTGCGTAAAGATTTAGAGGTTGCGCTCGCTAAAATTAATTCCAAAGTATTTTATGCTCGCCATGAATTCTGTACTGATAATGGCGCTATGATCGCTTACGCTGGCTGCCAGCGATTGTTGGCGGGGCAGCACGAAACGCTTGCGGTCAATGTGAAAGCGCGTTGGCCGCTGAATAGCTTGCCGCCGCTCTAGATTTTTATGTTTAATTTTATTTAGCGATTAGTTTATGGATCTTGTTTTTATTCGCGATTTGCGTGTTGATACGATTGTGGGCGTTTACGATTGGGAGCGCCAAATCAAGCAAACTTTAGTGTTTGATATTGATATGGCGACCGATATTCATCGCGCTGCTGTTAGTGACGATTTACAATTTGCAGTGAATTACCACGCTGTATCTCTGCGTGTGTCCTCCTATGTGGAAGCGCACCATACTGCTTTGATTGAAACCTTGGCGGAAGATGTTGCGAAACTTATTCTCACCGAATTTAAAGTTCCATGGGTACGCTTACAGTTAACTAAGCCTAATGCTGTCTTGGGTGCAAAATCAGTTGGTGTGATTATTGAGCGCGGCATGCAGCCGAGTGCGGAGCCTGTTGCGTGACTCAGGTTTTTTTAGGCTTGGGCAGTAATCTTGAACGAGAAAAAAATATCCGAGCTGGCCTGCTTGCCCTAAAAGATGTTTTTGGTGATCTAAAGCTTTCACATGTATATGAAAGTGAATCAGTTGGTTTTAAAGGCAGTAACTTTTACAATCTGGTGGTTTCGCTGCAAACCAATTTAACCGTTTCAGAATTGTCCGATACGCTTAAAAAAATCGAAGACAAGAATGGCCGTGTGCGCACAGGGCCAAAATATAGCCCGCGCACTTTAGATATAGATATTCTTACTTATGGTGATTTTGTGGGTGTTGAAGCGGGTGTGGATTTACCGCGCGCAGAAATTACTGAAAATGCGTTTGTGCTTTTGCCGCTTGCAGAATTGGCTCCGCACGATTTACATCCCTCTTTAAAAAAATCCTATGCAGAGTTATGGGCTAGCTACGATAAAAATGCTCAGGCGTTGTGGAAAATAGATCTCCTTTGACGCAACTCCTCTTGCTTGTGCCTATCATTGTATTACTACTTCACAAACGAAAACCCTTCCGGATATTGATGGTAACCATCGTAATCTTGCTTGCTAAGAGGAATTCCACGGCTGCGCGCTATGGCGTACACCATTGAAAGATGAAAATAAAAATTGGGCAGTATGTAGTGTTGGAGAAATGTATCGCGCGGCAAAGCAACTTCCGTAAAACCGGCTTGCTCACGCAAGACTTCAGTAACGGGGCGATCAAATTCTGTTAAGGGGATCGCTGCAAGATAAGCAATAGTGTCCGTAATGCATTGCGTTAATGCCGAAAAGCTGGATTGATTTTGCTGGAACGAAACTATTTTTCGCCCCGCGAGAGGGCAGCAAGCGCGCAACGCAAAGTTGGCGGTTGTAGTGACCTGATTAGTAAAAGGCAGCATGTCGTCCTGCAGGCGCGCCTCCAAAATATTGGTGTTGCCTTCACATATTCGCTCAACTTTATCGAGTAAAACGTGCAAACGCTCAAGATAGTAAACGAAAGTTTCGGTTGGGTTGCGTAGCTCTTCCATTTCACCTACAGCCATTTTTTGTATGCAAAGGCAGTGGCGGCACAGGCAAACACTAGCATGGCCGATAAAATATAAAAATAACCATAATGCCAATGCAGCTCTGGCATATTATCGAAGTTCATGCCGTAGACCCCGACAATAAAGGTAAGAGGTACAAAAATCGCGGTAATCACTGTGAGTACTTTCATTGTGTTGTTGAGTTGGTGCGACGTGATAGACAAATAGCCGTTAATTAAATCGCCGCAAATTTCAAAGTACATGGTGCATAAGCTATTTAAGCGTTCGCAGCGTTCAAATAGATCTTGCAGGCCATGCTCTATATCGCCGTCTTCATCAATTAAGCGCTGTGGAATATCCTTTAATAGATTGGCAACGAGGCGCTCGTGATAGCTAAAAATTCGTTTGAGTTTACGCAAGCGCGACTTGTAGGCGATAACTTCACGCATGATTTCATCGTTGGGTTTATCTTGCATGGAGTCTTCAAGTTCGTTGAGATAAGGCTCAAATTCTAAAATGGAATCCACATAGCAGCCTACTGAAAAGCGCATAATTTTTGAGGCTAATAACCCAGGGCTTACTAATAGGTTTTCGGGTTGCGCATGCTCCCAAAAATAAGTCACTCCACGTGATGGGCGCTGATGACAGCTGATTAGACATCGGTGACCAGCAAATAGCGCAATTGTCATTTGCTTAAAGGTGAGATCTTTTTTGAATTCGCTTAGGCCGCGATACAAAATCAGCGTATGGTCGTCAAAGGTTTCTGTTTTTGGGGGGTGGCGATAGCGCTGCACATCCTCAATGGCCAGTTGATGACAACCTAGCGATTGTAAAATAGTTTTTTCGTCCGCAGGGCGTTCACCTTCTAAGTCAATCCAGATAAAACCACATTTGTCGCCTTGCCAGCGTGTAATTAATTCTTCCCCGCCATGAAGCCAGTCGCCAGTAGTGGTCAGTAGTTGTGCGCGTATCATGATGGCTCACTTCTATTTGCGTTAAAGTTATTTTTGTAATCCGTTAGTGCAGTTAAACGCAGGCGATTTATTTCATCGCCAAATTCTTTGCCAATAAAACCGCGTTCACTGATTTCTTTTGCGTTAATGGCTTGGCACGAGGCTAAGGCGCCGCGAAAATAATCAGCTTGTGGATAATCGCGCTCTTCAAAGCCGGTGCGCCCGCGCGCATCGGCTTCGCTGCATATTAAAAAATGATCAAAGCGTTCTGGCCGACGAAAGGCATCTGTCAGCTGCAATGTTTTTAATAGGGTTGCCGGTTTGAGTTCCAGTGCTCGATGGCAGTGGGTGTGCCATTGCGCCACTATCAAGGCCAATTCGCGATAATCTTTTGGCGCGCCTATGCGCTCGCACAAATTTTTTACTAAGGAAATACTGCGTTCTTCATGAGCAATGTGACGTGGCCATTCTTCTTTAGGTGTTGTTCCCTTCCCTAAATCGTGCAACAGCGTTGCAAAACGAATGCAAATATTATTCGTCATTTTCGCGGCTTGTTGCAGGCTCATTAAGGTATGAATACCGGTATCAATTTCTGGGTGATGAATCGCGGTTTGTGGCACACCAAAGAGTGCATCCATTTCAGGGAATAAACGTGCGAGTGCGCCGCAATCCCGCAGGCTTTGAATAAAAATATCTGGCGCGGCTTCACCAAGGGCGCGCTCCATTTCTTTCCAAACGCGCTCAGCAACTAAATGATCTACTTCGCCGTTGTTAACCATTTCGCGCATTAGCGCATTGGTTTCATTCGCCACGGTGAAGCCTAAATGATGATAGCGCGCCGCAAAGCGCGCAATTCGCAAAATGCGTACAGGGTCTTCTAGAAATGCATTTGAGACATGACGCAGTTTTTTATTGGCAATATCTTGCTGGCCGCCATAGGGATCTACCACTAAGCCATTTTCATCTTCTGCCATGGCGTTAATGGTGAGGTCGCGACGAATTAAATCATCTTCGAGCGTGACATCTTCACCGCAATAAAAACTGAAGCCGGCATAGCCGCGCCCGGTTTTGCGTTCGGTGCGCGCGAGTGCGTATTCTTCTTTGGTTCTAGGGTGCAGGAAAACAGGGAAATCTTTACCCACGGGCGTAAAACCTTGCTGCTCCATAATTTCGGGTGTAGCGCCTACCACTACCCAATCTTTTTCATGAAAGGGGTAGCCGAGTAATTTGTCGCGCACTGCGCCACCAACGAGATAGGTTTTCATAAGTTGACCTTAGGGACTGTGGTGGTGAGTATAGGTGATTTGATCTTATAAAAAAATATTCACCTTTTTACAACCACGAGGGGTTGAGAAAGTTATAAAGATCATTTACAGTCAATTGACTTTAATTTAACCAAGATTTTGTTTATGTCTCTACATCAATCCGCCAAACGAATTTGCGCACTACGACCCCTATTTTGGGCAGTCGTCGCATTTTTATTTGCGGAATTTGAGCGAGAATGAAATTGATTTAATTATTCTCAGACTTATCAAAGGCCGCAGCATAAAACCTGCGGCCTTTTTATTTTCCTTTATAAAGTTGCCGCGTGTTTTCTCTTGCCGCTCTTTGCTTGCAATAAATTTCTTATTGCAAATTTTTTGTCGCCTAGCAAAGGAGCAAGCGCATGGCAGTTTTACTCGCCTATTTTTCGGTAGTGCTTATTTGGGCTACTACACCGCTAACGATTCAATGGAGCAGCGATAGCTTAAGTTTTATCGCCGCGGTTTTGTTGCGCATGTCAGTTGCGCTTGCGATTGGTTTAGTGATCAATCTTGTTTTGCGTCGCAAGCTTTTTGCTGAAGCTAAGGTGTGGAAGGTTTATGCGGCGGGCGCTATTGGTATTTTCCCAAATATGCCGGTGGTCTATTGGTCTGCGCAATTTATCCCTTCGGGTTTAGTCGCGGTTGTGTTTGCTATGTCGCCGTTTGTTATGGGCTTGATGACTTTGGTATTGCTAAAACATAACCCCTTTACCGTGCGGCGTGTGATTGCTTTGCTGTTGGCGCTGTTTGGATTGGTAGTTATTTTTCATCACCAAATTCACTTCAGTTTGAAATCTGCGTACGGTATTGCCGGTATTTTACTGTCTTGTTTTTTATTTGGTTTTAGCAGCGTTTTAGTTAAAAAACTCAATGTAAAAGTGGATGCATTTAATCAGGCGATTGGAACTCTGTTGTTTGCATTGCC
>DAOORH010000126.1:2687-8613 GCA_035389145.1 Cellvibrio sp. | reverse complement strand
TTTTTACCTCACGATAATAACGTTGCAATAATAACAGGAGAAAAATTATGCAGTTTAAACAATTAACACTGGCAGTCTGCGTGGCCTTAGGCTGTGCGCAAATGGCATATGCCGACACAACCACCACAACTACAACGACTGTGAAAAAAGCAGAAGTCGCAAAAGCTGTAGCTCAACTTAGTGTTACCGAAGCACCTTTCGGGAAGTTGCCGAGTGGCGAGCAAACTACCTTGTACACTTTAACTAATGCGAATGGATTGGTTGTTAAGTTATCAAATTTTGGCGGAACTATTACCTCTATTAGTATTCCAGATAGAACTGGGAAGATGGGCGATATTATTCTTGGTTTTAATGATGTTGACGGTTACTTAAAAAATAAATCCTTTTTTGGTTCGGTTATTGGTCGCTTTGGCAATCGAATCGGCAAAGGACAATTTACTTTAGAGGGTAAGAAGTATCAGCTCACATTAAACGATGGCCCCAATCATTTGCACGGTGGCACTGTCGGCTTTGATAAAACCCTATGGCAAGCAAAATCTTTCAAAACTGAAAAATCTGTGGGTGTTACCTTAACGCATCTGAGTCCCGATGGCGATCAAGGGTACCCTGGGAATTTAAAGACGACCGTTGTCTACGAACTCACAAATAGTGACGAGTTTGAACTGAAATATAAAGCAACTACGGATAAAGCAACACCTGTAAATATGACCCAACACCCCTATTTCAATTTGGCAGGTGCCGGCACTATTTTGGATCAAGAGTTATTCATTAATGCAGACCGCTATACGCCTATTGATGCAACCTTAATTCCAACGGGAGAACTGCCCTCTGTTAAGGGAACTCCTTTTGACTTTACTGTTAGCCAACCGATTGGGAAGTTAATTGGTCAGTCTGATGTTCAATTGAAAAATGGCGGTGGTTACGATCACAACTGGGTGCTAAATAAAAAGACCGAGAACGAATGGGGAATGGATGTACGTTTCTATGATCCAAAATCTGGCCGTGTATTAGAGATCTATTCTGATGAGCCGGGTGTTCAATTTTATAGCGGCAACTTCCTTGACGGTAAAGTGAGTGGTAAGGGTGTAAGCTTTGTGTATCGCGGCGCTATAGTGTTGGAACCGCAGCACTTCCCAGACTCACCCAACAAAGCTAATTTCCCAAGTACAATTTTGCAACCTGGTGTTGAGTACAATAATAAAATTATCTATAAGTTCTTAGTAAAGAAATAAGGTGATTGTTTCAGTTTGACCAAACGCGAGGCTTAAGGCCCCGCGGTTTGAGTTGAATGATTAAATTCGACGAATAAAAAAACCGATCATGCTCGCGCTGATCGGTTTTTTTATTGCTGCGTGGGTATTTCGAGCAGTCTTAAATAATTGCCTAGTTTATATGGGCAATAGCTTTAATTAGCCCGTTCTTTTCTGTCAGCCATAAAGGAATATTCTCGATTAACCCCTCTAGACTGGATTGGTGAGTGTTTAATTTTTCAGTTGGAATGAGCCCTTGTTCTATTGAATTAACAACCTTTTCAAAGTCTTCCTGTGTTGCATTGCGGCTGCCAATAATGCGCATTTCGCGCGAGTGGAAAAGGGGGTCTGAAAATACAATGTCATCCTTTACCACGCTCACGAATACGCAGCTGCCACCGTGCGCTACATAATGCAAACTTTGCTGCATAGAATTTTTATTGCCCGTTGCGTCCAAGACGACGTCGAATAAATCTCCTTGCGTAATCTCAGATAGCTTCTGCAGGCTAGTGGCATCGGCTAAAACTGTTGTAAATAAGGGATTCAGCCCAGCGGCCTGTTGGAGGCGCGCATTGCTAACGTCCATTACAGTCACTTTTGCATGCGCAATTTGCGCAAAAAAAGCTGTGCCTAAACCTATGGGGCCAGCACCAACCACTAATACATTGTCTGCAGATTTAATTTCAGCACGCCTAACGGCGTGAGCACCTATAGCCAAAAACTCAACCATAGCGGCTTGATCAAAACTTAAATTATTGGCGGGGTAAAGTGCTGCTTCAGGTAGAACTAAAAACTCGCACATACCGCCATCTGCATGCACACCAAGAACTTTTATATTGCTACAGCAATTGGGTTTGCCTTTAGTACATGCTACGCATTTACCGCAAGGCAAATAAGGATTGATGATGACTTTGTCACCGCGTTTGAATCGGCTATCTTTTTTTGTTTCCCAAACTTCGCCAGAAAGTTCGTGCCCCATCACCCGAGGATAATTTAAAAATGGGTGCAGGCCTTCATAGATGTGGAAATCAGTACCGCAAATACCCACTCGACGGATTTTTACTTTGATTGCTCCGTCTTCTGTGAGCTGAGGTTCCGGTATTTCGGAGATTTCCAGTGTGTGGGGCTCAGAACATAAAAGAGATTTCATTAAAGTTACCTGCCGGAATACGTGGTTGTGACAATAGAGATGGTTTTATTTGAATTCAGGGGCAAAGTGCTGTCAAGGAAAATCACCATATTTGTAAGATTATAATTTTAACTTTTGTGAGCAATTCCAGTATGAAAACGGCATGAAAATATCTTTTCATGAATGAAATTTATGCTTGTTGTGATAGGGCATTTTGTGCGATTAAAAAATAGATTTCCTAGCTTGTTTTTACAGATGATATTAAAAACCATGCTCTTTGTGGGTTGTTTTTACCAATAAAACACCGCTGAATTTTCATTCACTTGTGGCGCCTGACGGAAAAATTAAGAGGTGTAACCCCAAAAGGTAGCGATAATAGATGGTTCGTTATGAGAGTCCGCAAGGTTTTTTAGGGAGTGTATTTGTAAACTACTATGGTAAAACCCTGAGATGATAAGTAATATAATAGTAGTTTATATGTAAGGACTTATCTCTCTGCTTGCTGGGAGGGGTTTAATCTCATCACTCCAACTGCCGTAGTTACAGAAAATGAAAAAACTAATATCAATCATAGTCTTATCTATCACCGTAAATGCTCAATCAGTGGGGGCAGTCGAGTTGTTTCCGCTCGCTGATGTTCGTTTAGCCCCAAGCCCCTTCTTTGATGCGCAAACGACGAATTTGCATTACCTAACGGCGTTAGATGCCGATAAATTACTTGCGCCTTTTTTACGTGAAGTAGGCTTGCCATTGAAGCAGCCGAGTTACGACAACTGGGAATCTAGTGGGTTAGATGGCCACATGGGTGGGCACTATTTAACTGCACTCTCACTTATGTATGCGGCCACAGGCGATCAAGAAGTATTAAAGCGTTTAAATTATGTGGTATCCGAATTAAAACGATGCCAAGAAAATACCAAGGGTTACATTGGGGGGATTCCCGGTGGTAAAGAAGCCTTTGACCGAATTGCTCAAGGCGAGCTCAAGGCGGATAACTTTTCTTTAAACGGAAAATGGGTGCCTTGGTACAACTTACACAAAGTATTTGCAGGCTTGCGCGATGCATACACCTATACGGGTAATCAAGACGCGAAGCAGATGCTAATTAACTTATCGGATTGGGCGTTAAATCTGACTGATAGATTATCCGATGCGCAAATGCAAGATATGCTGCGCAGCGAGCACGGCGGTATGAATGAAGTTTTCGCTGATGTATACGCCTTAACGGGCAATAAAAAATATTTGGAGTTGGCTGAACGTTTTTCCCATCAAGCGATTTTAAATCCGCTTAAACAAGATCAAGACAAATTAAACGGTTTGCATGCCAACACCCAAATTCCAAAAGTGATTGGTTTTAAACGTATTGGCGATTTAACGGGCAAGAAAGATTGGCAAGAAGCTGCACAATTTTTTTGGCAAACCGTACACGACCACCGCACAGTGGCAATTGGTGGCAACAGCGTGAAAGAGCACTTTCACGATGACAAAGATTTCTCCAGCATGATTGATGAGGTAGAAGGGCCGGAAACCTGTAATACCTACAATATGCTAAAACTTACCGAGCTTTTATTTTTAAGCGATGCCAAAGTCGGCTATGCCGATTATTACGAGCGCGCACTTTACAATCACATTCTCTCATCACAGCGCCCGGAAACAGGTGGCTTTGTGTATTTCACACCTATGCGCCCCAATCACTATCGCGTTTATTCGCAGGTGGATAAAGGTATGTGGTGCTGCGTAGGTTCCGGCATTGAAAGTCATGCCAAATACAGTGAATTTATTTACGCACATGAAGGCGATTCTCTTTATGTAAATTTATTTATTCCCTCACAGTTAAATTGGCGTGAAAAAAACGTGCAGTTAACACAAAGCACAATTTTCCCCGATGAGGAAAAAACCCAAATTACAGTTCACTCCAATAAAAAATTCACACTCAAAATTCGCTATCCGCAATGGGCAAGCACAGTGGATGGAATGGGTGGGCTACAAGTTCGCATCAATAAAAAATTGGTTAAATTCAGCGCGCAACCGGGCGAATATATCAGCCTCAACCGCAGTTGGCGTAAAGGCGATAAAGTTGAAGTGACGCTGCCGATGAAAACGCAATTGGAGCAAATGCCAGATCAATCTAATTATTTTGCGTTGCTACATGGGCCGATTGTATTGGCAGCTAAAACCAATCCTTTTGCGGGTGAAAAATTAAATTATCTCGCCGATGATTCGCGCATGGGTCACATAGCCCAAGGGCCGGTATGCCCATTAGAAGCATCCCCGTTGTTTGTGAGCGACACTAAAAACTTTATGGGCAGTATTAAACCTGTGCCAGGTAAATCACTAACCTTTACCGCGAAGGATGTGATTAAAGGCAAAGATTCAGAGAGTATTGAATTCATTCCATTCTTCCGTTTGCACGATTCACGTTACATGATTTATTGGCCTTATGTTACGCCCGATAATTTGGTTGCGATGCAAGAAGCAACGGCTGAAAAAGAGAGTGCCCGTCTAGCATTAGATGCCATTACCATCGATCAAGTAGCGCCAGGCGAGCAGCAGCCAGAGTCAGATCACTTCTTTAAAGCAGAAGGTGCAGATACTGGCCTCAATAAGGGTATGCGTTGGCGTAGTACAAAAAATTGGATGAGCTATGAATTAACTGACAAACAGCGCCAAGCTAAAACCTTACGGTTGAGTTTTTCAACACTGGATGCTGGCCGTAAATTTGATGTGTTCGTTAACGATAAATTAATTGAATCAATAACCTTGAGCGGTGATGCGGTACAGGAAGTGTACACGCGAGATTTTGTGATTCCTGAAAAGTTGGTGCGCGCATCTAACGGTAAATTGGTAGTTAAATTTGTTGCGCACAAGGGCTCAATCGCAGGTGGTTTGTATGGGTTGCGTTTGCTAAGAAAGTAGTTTTAACCTTATCGCCACTCTATGGAGCTGGCGATATTTTCCTATTATTACATTGAGTCATTTTAAGTAAGAGAGCGTCACATATGAACAAATTATGGATTAGCCTTGCCTGCATTTTTATTGTTGCCTGCGCTAAAAACACACCACAAGACCTTAATAGTCCAGATAAACACTTGCAAGTAAAAGTCAGCCAAGCCGAAAACGGCAGCTTGCATTACAGCATTGTGCGCGATGGTAAAGTAGTTCTAAAAGATTCTGCGCTCGGCTTGGAATTGAACGATGCTGATTACACTAAAGCGCTCACGATCAAAAAGACCTCCGCTATTAAAACGATTAGCGATGATTACGAAATGATGGTGGGTAAAAAGCACAAAATTCACTACCAGGCCAACGAGCAAACCTACACGGTTAAAAATGCAGCTGGACAAGAATTAAATGTCACCTTCCGCGTTTCCAATGACGGTGTTGCGTTCCGCTACCAAGTGCCCAACCCCGGTAAAAAATTACTGCAATTTAAAAAAGAAACTACTAGTTTTGCATTTTCTGAAACTGCAAAAACGTGGTTACAACCTATGGCCGTTGCGCAAACGGGCTTTGCTAATACTAATCCATCTTATGAAGAACATTATTT
>DAOORH010000126.1:0-2587 GCA_035389145.1 Cellvibrio sp. | reverse complement strand
CATGCTTCTTGGAGTTGGGCGATTTTAAAGGACGACTTTACTGTGTTTGATGTGCAGAAAAAGTTTGTTGATTACGCCGTGGATATGAAATGGGATTACACCTTGGTGGATGCTGACTGGGATAAAAAAATCGGCTACGAAAAAATGAAGGAATTGGTTGATTATGCAACCACAAAAAATATCGGCATTATTCTTTGGTACAACTCTTCTGGCGATTGGAATACCACTATAATGACCCCTAAAAGCCAATTGCTCACTCACGAGCAGCGTGTAAAAGAATTTGCACGCTTGCGTGAAATGGGCGTGAAAGGTTTAAAAATTGATTTCTTCGGTGGCGATGGCCGTTCGATGATGGCTTATTACATCGATATCTTAAAAGATGCCGCGGCTGAAGGTTTATCCATTAATTTTCACGGCGCAACTTTGCCGCGCGGTTGGCAGCGCACTTACCCCAACTTGATGACCATGGAGTCCATTAAAGGCTTTGAGTTCACCACTTTCTCTCAAGGTGATCAAGATGCCGCTCCAACACATGTCGCTATGGCTCCCTTTACTCGCAACTTATTTGATCCCATGGATTACACGCCTATGGTATTTGGTGATATTCCGAATATCAAACGTGTAACGCGCAACGGTTTTGAAATTGCCGAATCTGTTTTATTTACTTCCGGCATTCAACACTTTGCCGAAATTCCAGAGGGTATGGCGACTGCGCCTGATTATGTAAAAAGCTTTCTACAAGATTTGCCACGTTCTTGGGATGATGTGAAATTTGTAGATGGTATCCCCGGAAAATACATTGTGATTGCGCGTAAAGCTGGTGATAGCTGGTATGTAGCTGGGTTGAATGCAGACGCAGCAGATCTGAGTCTTAAGGTGGATTTGAGTTTTATTGGTAATAAAAAAGCCATGCTCATTAGTGATGGTGCAACTGAGCGTGAATTCACTCAACGCGAAATCAGTAGCGAAAAAGAAACAGCAGTAACTATAAAATCACGCGGTGGCTTTGTAACAGTCTTTAAATAGATTTTGTTCCTGAAAAGGGAGTTGTTGGCAGCAGCTCCTTTTTGCGCTCCTGTCAGAGTGCCATAAAAAAACCGCGCAATGGCGCGGTTTTTTTATGTTTCTTTCGAACTAAACTTAACTAAGGCTAAAAATTACTTTTCGTATTTTGCTCGGCTCACGGGCGCGCCATCTTGCAACCATTTATCCACTTCTTGCACATCCGCAGGCGTTAACATGCCGGCAACTTCGCGCAATCTAATGGTGTCGATCACATAATCATAAAGTGCATTAGAGTAATCGCGGCGCGCTTGATAAAGCTTGCTTTGAGCTTGCAAAACTTCAACTAAATTGCGAGTGCCTACTTCATAGCCCGCTTGGGTTGCTTCCAATGCGCTTTGGTTGGAAACAGTCGCTTGCTTGCGTGCTGCAATACGCGCTACATCAGTTTCTACCGATAAGTGCAGTGAGCGCGCATTCTGAATGGTGCTGCGTTGTGTGCTGTTGTATTGCTCTTGTGCTTGTAGGCCTTGTGATACAGCTTGACGAGCAAGGCTTGATGTACGTAAACCGCTAAAAATAGGAATATTTACACCAACACTAACAGATGAACCCTTGTTTTCATTATCAAACGGCGTGCTATTGAAGTCGCCATCATTCTCATTTTTTGAGTAACCCACGCTAGCCGTTACTGTAGGTAAGTGATCAGCGCGAGCCGCGCTTGCACTGTTAGCCGCTGCATCTGAATTTAGCTTGGCAGCTTTCAGGTTGTAGTTGTTTTTAAGTGCAAAGTTAACCCACTCTGCACGGTCTGCTGGGGTTGGGTTTACTACAGGGAATTTATCGGAAAGTGGCGCAATTTGATCTTCAGCTTTGCCGGTTAACACTTCTAATGCTTCATAACTAATACTTAGGCTACCGCGTGCTTCTAGGGTAGCAGCTAAGGCGCTATCGTAAGCGGCTTGAGCTTCATGCACATCAGTAATCGCGGTCAAGCCCACGTCAAAGCGCTGCTTAACTTGGTCGAGTTGGTGCGCAAATGCGTTTTGTTCAGCGATGCTAGTTTCTAATTTATCCACGGAGCGCAGCACGTTGAAATAAGCCGTGGCAACCCGCACGATTAAACTTTGCTGATCTGCACCATAACGTGCCTCTGCTTGTTCGCTCAGTTTTTGGCCGCGCTTGTAGTCGTACCAAGCAGACATGTTAAATAAAGGTTGAGTCAGTGAGAGTTCCCAGCCTTTGCTATCGGTGTTGGTTTCACCATTTCGAATACTGCCGGAAGGCACTTCTGTGTAGTCGGATTTACCGTCTCTCACGTTGTAGTTGGCGTTAATCTGTGGGAGCAAACCTGCGCGAGCAATAGCGCTATATTCTTTACCTGCTTCATAGCCCGCTTTGTCGGCTTGCAGTTGCGCATCATTTTTTAGCGCAAGTTCGTAAATGTCTTGAAGGCTATTGGCGCTGGCGCCAAACGGGGCTAGGGCGAGTAAACCTATAGCTAAATAAAGCTTTGACTTTTTCATAGAGAACGACTCTTTCATAAAAAATCCTGAAGGGAAAAGATTCCAAGGTGTTTAAAGGT
>DAOORH010000125.1:0-8681 GCA_035389145.1 Cellvibrio sp. | reverse complement strand
CCAACAAAAATTGCATTTCCTGAAATTCCACCCCAAGGCACAATCTTGTCGTAATCATGCTCAAAAATATGAACTTCAAAATGGGGCTGTAAAAAATCTTGTAACTGTTGAAAGCTGATCGCCACCATCGGGTGCTGATCGTGCCATGTTTCGGTTTGCTCTTCAGTGGTTTTTTCGATGCAAAGTTGAAGAGTTTGTTTATCCCCTTTGCCACAATAATGCCAGCTCGATTGAAAGCTGAAATGGCTGCCGTTGTGTTCAAGAGAATGTTTAATCCCTTCTCTGTTATCGATAGTATTTTTATCCACTGCATTAAAACAAAATATTCCGCCCGGTTTAAGTGCGGCATGCGCACTGGCAATACATTCTTTGAGTTTGTTGATATCAGCGTTGTAGTGAATGGAATATAAAAAGCAGCTAATTAAATCTAATGGTTTTGTAACTTTAAAACTACTCATATCTTGCAACATAAAGTGTGCTTCAGGGCAGCGAGCTTGAGCGATATTTAGCATGGGTTGATTAATGTCCAGGCCGCCGGCCGCATAGCCGAAATCGATAAAGTGCCTAACATGAGGCCCAGTGCCACAGGCCAAATCGAGATAGTCCTTGCCTTGGTTACCAAAAATTTGATGTAGTCGGTGAATACAATGGCTTTGGGCTTGATAATTAATGTCAGCACACATCAAATCATAATAGCCAGATAAATCGGTATATAAGGCAGTGGAGGGCATAGTAGCTCTAAGGTCGAAAATGTTTTCATTAAATACTGCGTTCGGTATTACGCATAAAAAAGCCCCGCCAATTTTCATTGGCGGGGCTTTTTTATGTCGCTAGCTAAAATTACTTAGCAGCGGCTGCAGCAGCTTTCTTTTCTTTCTCTTTGGCAATTACTGCTTCAGCTACGTTGCTTGGGCAAGCAGAGTAGTGAGAGAACTCCATAGAGAACTGACCGCGACCAGAAGTCATGGTACGCAAGGTGCTGATGTAACCAAACATTTCTGACAGTGGAACGTCAGCTTTAATGCGTACGCCAGTTACGTTGGCTTCTTGGCCAGAGATCATGCCGCGACGACGGTTCAAGTCACCAATAACATCACCTACGTGATCTTCTGGGCTGTACACGTCAACTTTCATGATTGGCTCAAGCAATTGTGGACCAGCTTTAGGCATTGATTGACGGAAAGCGCCTTTAGCAGCGATTTCAAACGCAATTGCCGAGGAGTCAACGGCGTGGAATGCACCGTCATTCAGGTCAACAATAACGTCCAACACTGGGAAGCCAGCCAATGGGCCAGTATCCATCATTGAACGGAAGCCTTTCTCAATTGCAGGGTAGAATTCTTTAGGAACGCTACCGCCCACGCATGATGTGGTAAAGGTGAAGCCAGTGTTTGGCTCGCCTGGTTCGATGGTGTAGTCGATCTTACCGTACTGACCAGAACCACCTGATTGCTTCTTGTGGGTGTAGCTGTCTTCGATCTTGCGAGTAATAGTTTCGCGGTAAGCAACCTGTGGTTGGCCTACGATCAACTCAACGCCATAAGTACGCTTCAAGATGTCTACTTTAATATCCAAGTGCAATTCACCCATACCTTTAAGGATGGTTTCACCTGAGTCAACATCAGTTTCAACGCGGAAAGTTGGGTCTTCTGCAACCATTTTACCAATCGCAATACCCATCTTCTCGGTTGAGCCTTTATCTTTCGGCGTAACAGAGATAGAGATTACTGGCTCAGGGAAAACCATCGCTTCAAGGGTACATTCGTGCTTTGGATCGCAAAGAGTGTGACCGGTTTGAACGTTCTTCATGCCCACGATAGCGATAATGTCGCCCGCTTCAGCACTGCTCAGCTCATTACGCTCGTTCGCTTGCATCTCAACCATACGGCCAACACGCTCAGTTTTACCGGTAAAAGAGTTAAGGATGGTGTCACCCTTGTTCAATTTACCTGAGTAAATACGTACGAAAGTCAGGGCACCGAAACGGTCATCCATGATTTTGAACGCGAGCGCGCGGAACGGCTCATCGGCAGATACGATAGCGTATTGGCCGTTTGGATTACCTTCTTCGTCAGTCAAAGGCTGAGGATTAACTTCGTGCGGAGCTGGCAAATAATCAACAACCGCATCCAACAAGAGTTGCATACCTTTGTTTTTAAAGGCTGAGCCACAGTAGGTTGGGAAGAATGCTAATTCGCGAGTACCTTTACGGATGCAACGCTTGATATCTTCAAGAGAAGGTTGTTCGCCTTCCATATAAGCCATCAACAAGTCGTCGTCCATTTCAACAGCGGTTTCTACCAACTGATCGCGGTACATTTCAACGTCGTCAACCATATTGGCTGGAACGTCTTGAACGCTGTAGTTTTCTGGTTGACCAGATTCGTCCCAGATGTAAGCTTTGCGGCTCAACAAATCTACAACGCCGATAAAGTCATCTTCAATGCCGATTGGCAAAGTCATGATCAATGGCTTGGCACCCAATACTTTTTGTACTTGGGTGGTAACTTTCAAGAAGTCTGCACCGATACGGTCAAGTTTGTTTACGAAAATCAAACGAGCTACTTTAGAGTCGTTCGCGTAACGCCAGTTGGTTTCTGACTGAGGCTCTACGCCGCCAGAGCCACAGAATACGCCGATACCGCCATCGAGTACTTTCAATGAACGATACACTTCAACGGTGAAGTCAACGTGTCCGGGGGTATCGATTACGTTGAAACGAGTACCTTTCCAGAAACAGCTCACCGCTGCTGACTGAATGGTAATACCGCGTTCAGCTTCTTGTTCCATAAAGTCGGTAGTGGATTCACCTTCGTGAACCTCACCGATTTTGTGGATTCTACCGGTGAGCTTAAGAATACGCTCGGTAGTGGTGGTTTTGCCGGCATCAACGTGGGCGAAGATACCAATGTTTCTGTAAAGGTTTAAATCAGTCATAGGACTCTCTATAAGCTGGGTTGGAAATTAGGCGCGTAATATACAGGATTTTATCTGGATATGTCCTACCAAAAAGGAACGAAATTTCCTGCTTTGGCATTCTTTTCGACAATTTTGGGTGCGAGCGGGGGCTTTAGTGGCAAATTTCTGTTCCGAAGCGCTCACTCAATTGACTTTCTCTAATCAGTTTTGCGGGTTGGTGATGGCTTATGTGGTGCAATCGAGTGGTGAGCGATGCCATAAAAATAGCCGCTACCATCATTAAGCCTTGGCTTGCGGAATCGTTAGGCCTTTGATTACTGCAGGGCGAGCAAGAAAAGCGTCGAATGAGCGAAGCACATGCGGGAAGCTTTCAACGCCCACCAAATCACCAGCTTCATAAAAGCCGATTAAATTGCGTACCCAGGGGAAGGTAGCAATATCCGCAATACTATAAGTTTCGCCCATAATCCACGGCCCTGATTTGAGTTGTTGTTCTAGCACATTCAGCAAGCGTTTTGACTCGGCGACATATCGGTCAAGCGGACGTTTGTCTTCGTAGTGTTTACCCGCAAATTTATTAAAGAAACCCACTTGCCCAAACATGGGCCCAACCCCGCCCATTTGAAACATCAGCCATTGAATGGTGTGGTAGCGGCCTGCTAGGTCTTCAGGTATGAGTTGTTTCGTTTTGTCGGCTAGGTAAATTAAAATCGCGCCAGATTCAAAGAGCGCTAGCGGTTGGTTGTTCGGCCCGTTGGGATCAATAATGGCGGGAATTTTATTGTTGGGATTTAGCGATAAAAACTCTGGAGACAATTGATCATTGGTATCAAAGCTTATCAAATGCGGTTCATAAGCTAAGCCTATTTCCTCTAGCATAATAGAAACTTTAACGCCATTGGGCGTGGGTAATGAATAGAGTTGTAATAACTCTGGGTGCTGCGCTGGCCACTTTTGGGTGATAGGGAATGCAGATAAGTTATTCATAAGGCCTTAATATCTTGTGTAGTGTTTCGAAAAAAGATGGCTGTTAAAAAGCCATTCAACATTAAGTGTAGTTTGAGTAAATGTTAATTATTGTACCAATAAGACGGATGCTTTTTTGGGTCTGACAATAACTTTGTGTTTTCCGACGCTGTAACTTTTACGATGCGACGATGACCAAAATCCAATCGCTTAAGTTTTTCACTAAAGTAACGGTTAAATATTTTGTCAAAAGAGCCGTCGGCGATTGCACGCTCAAGGCCGATTTTAATATCAGCAGCAAGTTGTTTGTTATTTTTCCCGACATAGAAATAGTAAGCTGCGGGATACTGAATAATTAATTTTGATTCGACTTTTAAGTTTAATTCAGGAAACGCATCTTCTTCATCGTATATTTCAAGCGCCGAGCGTGACAAATAATCAATTCGATTCTGTTTTAGCATGTAAAAAAGCCCTTTCCAGCTGCCTGAAAGTTTTTGCGGCAAGCCGACTTGATCGTACAAAATTGCTTCGGGCCAATCATTACCATTTCCGGCGGTATACCTTTTCAAGTCATTTGTACTTTTAATAGCAGAAAATTGCTGTTGGCTTTCAGGGCGTATAAAAAACACTCGCCAGCCGGTGAGCCCCTTGCACAATGGAATGCGAATGGGCTGCAATTCCTGATCTAAAAATGTTTGGGTGTTGAGCCAATGAACATCGTATAAATTTGCAGTTATATTGGTTTTAGAGCGACTTTCATTCATGAACGGGAGCGATATCTTTTGCAGCTGATACTGATGGTTCGATTTAGACAGCGCAAGGTCGAGTATTTCTACAAAATATTTTACTCGTTTGTAGTAGTGGGGGTTTGAGTCCGACGCAGGGTATCGTACAACTATAGGGGCAGTCTGTTCTGCATAAAGGTGCTGTGGTAAGAGACTAACTAGAATACATAAAATGTACACGGCTATTCTAAGTTTAGAATTTTTAGGGCGATCCGGTATAATTTTTCGCGCTAAATAATTACGCATGTTTAATTACTCTAGCAATACAAACAGAAAATTCGTGTCCAGTTTTGGAATCTAATACTTAGCCTAAAAGCCGATTGAATAAAGATGCTGTTGTAAGGGTAGGGCTCTTATCGTCCTTTATCTCAATACGACGAGTTGGGCGTAGTGTCAGGGTTAATCTCCCCATAAACTTCTTCGGGGTCAATATCGTTGAGCAGTAATGTTTCTCTCACGGTTTGAATTTGCTCAAGCACAGTTTGATAGCGATCACCGTATTCATATTTATTGACTTCGATTGCTTTAGGCATGTAACAAAAAGCAATTTTTAACGCGTATAGCGCATCTGCATTTAATTTTTCGGTCATAGCCACCTCAATTCGTTGTCTTTAGGTCGCAACAGTAACGCCTTCGGCAAGCAAAACAGTTTTAGCTTCCGAGCGCTCTATCATTTTGACCAGCGCTGATTGAATGGTTTCGTCTTCGCGCGCGTCAATTTTACTGGAGAACCTTTCGGTTTGGGCTTCAGCGCCTTCTTCCAGGATAAATTCAACAGCCACTTCATTTGCGAAGCTAGGGGTTTTACCAAAGTAAGTTAACGAAATTTTAGGATAGCCCTGAAACCCCATCTTAGCCCTTTTTACTATACGCTTTTTCGATTTTTCTAGATTCATATCAATCTCTCAGAAGTGGTTTGGGTATTAATAGGTGCCAGCTATGTTTGGCGTCTTTGGCTGCACTAGCGCTTGATACTTGCCGAATAAAGCTGAGCTGGGCGTGTTGCATCATCGGCATCGGTAACCAGCAAAATTTCTATGGCCTTGTCATTCGCTGTCGCCTCCAATCCTTCCAGCTTCACTTTTTTATCGATAGGCTCCAGTAAGCTTAAATCACCTTTTGAATTAATGATGCCAATCACAGAGCCCATACAGGCGCCATCTAAATAGGAGTCGGAGGTGTTTTCTGCACTGGCGGTAAAAACAATCTCCCCGTTGGCGAGTGAGGTCGCATCGGTAAAGCAGAGCGGTACCTCATCGATTTTGCCTAAATCATAGGGAGTAATCTGTATAGGCGGTTCATAGTGTTTGTGGGGCTGCGAGAGCACACGATAAAAATCATCCAGCCCTATGCGAATACTGGCATTCAGTTTATTTTTCTTATTGCCGCGCTGAAACAGAAAAATATCGTTCTGAACAATGGCAGCGCCTTCAATATTTAATTTGCCTATTTCACTTTTTAGGAATTCGTAAAAAGGTGAAAGGTCGATAATCTCAGCAGGGGCAGAAATGTTGCCATTGTTATCGAGCGGAATCATTGCGCTGCGATGGCGATTTTTTTTGGAGCCAGAGCCTAGCGCTAGTAGAGCCTGTTGCGATGGATTATTAAACTGTGGAATGAGCGTAAGCACTTCAATATCCGGTTTTTCGGCTTTGCGTTCTTCGCTTTCCATGGGCAACTCGCCAGCAAAACAGCGATAAAGATCGCCGGCGTTATTGCCTTCCAATGAGAATTTACCCAAGTGTAATTCATCATCTGCCACTACATATAGCCATGGGCCAACCTGCACTAATCCACTCGCAGCACTTAGGTGTGCAGGGCGGTTGGGCTGCTCGGGTTGTGTTAACAACAGGCTTTTCTTTTCTGTAAGTTGAATCATTGTGGGTTCCATGATGAGTAAGGCGGGGGAAATTCCGCAGCTGATTCTTGATGCTTCCTAGCCTAGGTTGGCTTATCACTACTTAACTTAATTTGTACAAAGGTTTACGTTACTCTCGCAGTCTGTTGCGGGTGGTCAAACGCTGGGAGAAAAACATGAATACTTGGTTAAAAATAATTATACAGCTAAATCTGCTGGTTCTAACATCGAGTATTAGCATCGGCTGCGCGCAGCTAAGCCAAGGTGATGTTACAGCAACTAGAGCTCCGGAATTGTTGCAAGTCAATTTTCAGGGGGCGCAGACTGGTTGGTATACCGCCACCATGATGCAACAAGATTTTCCGATGGCTAGCCCATGGAATAACGGGCTTGATGCAAAGCGAGCAGTCATTGAGAAAGAAAAGGGTAATAAATTTTTACGTGTTACCTATACCGGTAAGGAATTTGGGCCTGCGCGTGGCGGAGTTCAATTCAAAGCTCCATTTAATAAAAGTTATAACGAGCTATATTTTTCCTATCGCGTGCGTTTTGCAAAAGATTTTGATTTTGTGAAAGGAGGAAAATTGCCGGGTCTTATGGGCGGCACTGGGCCGACGGGTTGCGTATCAGATAAAAATGGATTTTCGGCGCGCAATATGTGGCGAGTGGATGGCGATGCCGTGCAATATCTTTATGCCCCCCGAAAAATCTCTCCCTGTGGTGATGACTATCACTATACCAAGGCCAGCGTAAATCAGCGCTTCATACCGGAGAAATGGCAAACGGTTGAACACAGGTTGGTTATGAATACCCCCGGTGAAAATAACGGAATCATGCAGGCGTGGTTAGACGGTGAATTAGTGTTGGATGTAAAAGATTTTCTATTTCGCGAAGCCGCGTCTACGTTTGCAATAGATGCCTTGTATTTCTCCACATTTTTTGGCGGCGGAGATGCAGAGTGGGCTCCTCAAACTTCACAAATTACAGACTTCGATGATTTGGTAGTCTCTGAAAAACCAATAGGTCGTCGTAATTACCAATAGGACGTAGTAATTAATAGTTTGCTCATGTTTTTTTGCGAGGGGATTACACATCGTGTAATCCTTCGCCATTTAAAATTTTCGGAATGTATTTTTCAATTCTTGATTCGCGGGTTTTAGATTGCTTGGGAGCAGCGAAGTAGAGTAGGTAACCGCGTTGACGCCCTGGAGTTAGTGCATCGAAAGCAGCTTTTAGCTCTGGGAGTTCATTGAGCTTGGTTTGAAACTCTTCGGGTAGGGTAAATGCCTCTGTCTTTTTATACTCTACTTTTAACCCAGCCTCTTCCACCGCAATCGCTTCTTGTAGGTAAGCTGTTATGGTGGCTTCCATGTCGCTAACTTCTTTCGGGTTGGTAAACCGAATCTGACGGCCCGCCTGCACGTTTTCTGTTTGCTGGATTAGGATACCTTTAGTGTCCTTCATTAAAGCGCCTTTAAAAAATAAGAGCGCACAGTATTCTTTAAACGCATGAATTAACACTATGTTGTTATTTTCAAGAGTGTAGCAAGGTACGCCCCATTTCAATTCTTCGCTTAACCCAGAGCCCAATACTAAGTTTCGCAATTGCTTTAGCTCCGTGCGCCAATGGTTGACTTTGCATTTTGGCGTTGCGAACAGAGGGCAGCGCCCGCAACCATCGGCGAAGTAAGGGTCAACTTTGGGGTTCATCTTGCTCATGGGGTTTGTTCCTTAAGGTCTACTGCTAATTGTTGCTAATAAATTGGCAGTGGTTGGGCAAGTCTGGGTAATCGTCTTTTATATCATTATAAAAGCCTACGGCGTTGTTATATATTTTGGATGACGATAATTTTATCCAGCAGGCAGCTGACCGTTTTACTTTTTTATCTGTAGTCATATTGAAGTTTAAAACGCCATAATAAAAAGCGACTTCAGGATCAGTATCTTGGCTTAGGAGTTGTTTATAAATTGCCAAGGCGTTGGGAATATCTTTCTCCAAATAATCCCCGCGCCACATCATTTTTGCGAATATCTTTGAGGAGATTTTATGGTTGTGTTTATGGCCAAGCCCACAAGCTAAAAAGCTGGAGTTGTAAATGGCCTTGTCATAGGCGGTTTGGTAAATATCATCAAGCGAGTGTTTTTTTTCTAAT
>DAOORH010000124.1:0-8683 GCA_035389145.1 Cellvibrio sp. | reverse complement strand
CTATAAGTCGCTCACGCACTACATATTTCGTGTGCTGGACAATTTTTAAGTAGCAGTTTTGTGGTTTTTCTGCGCAAAAGCCCGTAGGTACGATTACGCTGCGCTAATCGTACCTACGAGTTGAACCCAACCTTATGCAAAGAAGAGGAAACTAATGACCTATCAAATTCTATGGAAAGAATTGTGGCTGAGCCTTTCAAAGTACATGGCTATCGCAATTATCATTCCGCTTACAATTATTTTTGCAATTCGTTATGTGAATTATGGCTTTGACTTCGGTGCTGCATTTCCTCATTTGAATCTAAAAAACTCCTTGTTAATAGGCTCTGGAATTGTCTTATTTTGTATTGGCTTCGCATGGCTCATAGCCCTGTGGGCTAGAATGGCAAAAATCACTATTAGCAATGGCATAATTCAGGGGCGAAATTATTGGGGCTTTAAAAATAGCTTCCCGCTGGCTGAATCAGTTTCATCATATAACTTTAGCAATAATGGAATTAATGCCATTGTTCTTGTTAGTAGGAACAGTGGGAAAATTTATATCTCACTTCATACTGAGAAATTGAATGAGCTGCTTGACGTAATTGAGCCATATATCATTGAAAACAATGAAACCAAAGCATAGCAACGTGCAGCAATTCGCGCTCTGCGCTCTGGACAGTTTGAAAGTCGCAGTTTTGTGGTTTTGCTGCGAAAAAAGTATTCCACAAAACCACAACTTTAAAAATGTCGCTTAGCTCGGCGTTAAACATAAAAAAATATATCGGAGTTCTTATGAAATTATTTATTGCGATTCTTGCGGTCTTTTCTCTTTTTGGTTGTACAAAAATGTCCGAACTAAAAAAGCCTAGTTCGGCACAACAATTTGTTCTAGCTGAAGACTATGTGAGAGTACAGACTAAAGGGCTTTCAAAAGTAAAGTGGCTGGAAGGTTTAAAGGCTGGAAAATATATCTCTGTTGCTGAAGATAATGATGGAATCTATTTTCAAGGTGAAGGTGCATCCGTAATCCTAATTAATAATAGCAATGCGGAAGAATTTCTAAAAACGGGGAAAATTCCTGAACAAGCGTTGAGTGCAAATAGTCTACCTAGAGCACTCAGTGTAGGCGGGGTCTTTATACCCAAAGCGGGTTCTAAGAAGAGCTTAATGCTTTTCTACAAACTGCAAAATGTAAACGACGGTTCATCTTTAGGAGTTCTGCCAATGGCGATAACGAGCGCAACTGAAGGAGCGCTTCAGTGCGTTGCTTATGAATCTGAGAAAGGTCTATTAGAAAAAATCAAAGTGCTTAACTATTAGTAATTCACAGGTAATATATAAAAGTATTCGGCTGATCAGCATAATCGTTAATAAAAAGGAAAGTAAAATTATGAATGTTAAATTTTTAAGTGTAATAGTGTTTTCGCTTGTGCTAATAAGTTGTTCGACAACGCCGCAGTTAATCTTATATAAAGGTGAGCCAGTTGCCAGGGAAAATGTTGCTGTAGTGTCTGCACTTGGCTTGTATGCAGATCGCAAATTGTCGCTCACCGTAAAAAAGATTGATGGTAAACCTGTTGCTGCCGCTACGGAAATGCACCTCTTGCCAGGAACCTATACCTTTAACATTCATGTTTGGCATGACCTTAAGCCGGGTTGGCCTGTAACCTCTTGGAAAGAGCTGTATGTCGATAAGACGGTTACCTTAGAAAAAGGCCATACCTATGTCCCTCAAGCGATTCTTGAAAAAGATGGGGCGCAAGTAACACTGGAAGACAAAGGCTTAAACTATCCTGAAGACTGCAATCCTTTTCTGCTTTATCAAGCTAAGAAGCCACACGATTTTTGTAAAAAATAATCATTAAAAAAAATTTACTTTTAGGTGTAATCATGGAAGTTCAAGGTCATATTAAATTTACGGTTATTGAAAGATCATCAGATGAAGTCATATCTGAAATGCCAATACAACCCGGCATATTGAATCCTTTTGGGACTGTTAATGCGGGCGCTACCTTGTGGCTCGCTGATGTAAATGCATCGGTACTTGTTCTTGAAGGTGTTAATCCTGAGCGGGGTATGAAAGGCTTTCCTCTAGCAATAAACATTAACGCCAATTTGCTAGGGAACAGTACGGCTGGAGCCTTTGTGGCGAAATCGAATTATATTAAAAAAGGCCGTACTGTGAGTGTAGTTAAAACAACGGTTACTGACACAGCCGGTAAGTTGATAGCAGAAGTTACAACCAGCCATGTTCAGTCAGCCTAAGTTTTTACAAAAGCCTAACAAGCACAATGATGACGCACCCAAGCCCTAAGCCGTTCGGCTAGGCGGTTCGACTAAGTGGTTCGACTAAATAGAGCTTCGCGCACTCGTTATAATTTCAATTCTTGATTCGGAATTTTATGCAGCTCATTGATATAGATAAAGCGCGTTATCGCAAGCACTTAAAGATAGTGTTTATTGGCTGTGCCGTTGGTTTGGCAGTGGGTAGTTTGGCTTTATCGCAAACGCTGATTGCTATTTTCCCCGATGCAAGCGGCAGCCATTTTCATTGGAACCTATTGGGTGTGATAGTTAGCGCAGCCACTATCGGCTGGCTACTCAATAAATATCGTCAGCACGACTTTATGTGTGAGGTTACTTACGTTTGGGATTTGAAGCAGGCGCTGAATAAAATAAGCCGGAAAATGCGAAAGCTGGAAGCGGCTGCGCTTGAGGGTAATAACAATGCGTTGTTGGCGATGCAATACAGTTATGCCGGTTCGCGTTTATTGTGGCACCTAGACGACAATACGCTCACGCTAGATGAGTTGGCGATTAAGCAACATGAGCTTGATCGCCTAGCAGAAAAATTCCACCTAACCTTACTAGTGGCTGATTACGACGAGAAAATATTAACAGCGTTTTAGCGCCTGTTAACGCCTTCTATTAGCGCCTTCTGCCACTGCCGTAATTGGCCGTTTTTCTATCTCGTTTTTCTTGCAGGCGTGCTGCATCGGCTAAATCTAATTCGGCCGGTTCGCCCGGTTTTTCATCATCAGGAACCACGCGATCTCTGGGGGGACGTTCAAATTCTTGCGCTGATGCTTTGGGCAAATTTTTATATTGATACAAATAAAAACCTTCTACCTTTTCTCGCGCCCAGTCAGTTTTCTTTAAAAATTTCACGCTGGATTCAATGCTGGGGTTGGTTTTAAAGCAATTAATGTTGAGGTAGGCATAGAGGATTTCAAAACCATAATGATCGACTATTTCGTTTAATAATTTTACCAAGCTCAACCCGTGTAAAGGGTTGTTTTTAAAATTGACGTCGTCGCTCATGTGATGGCCTGCGGCTAAGGTGGAATTATTTTTCATTATACGTATCACTCACTGAATTAGACAGTTGAGCGCGGTTAGGTTATGCCGTGTACACTTCAACCTGTATAGCGCTGTTGTAAGCGCTCATGCTCCAATCTCTAGAAAATTACTCCATGTTAAACCCCGAAAAGCCACGTCTTCGCGTGCGCTAATCGTTGCCGTGCAATTAGACGGTGTTAGCGATACTGAATTTCACTCATCGTTGGTCGAATTGGCTGAGTTGGCAAAGACCTTGGGCTTGGAGGTGGTGATCAATTTACGCAAAAGCGTGCATCTTTCGACCCAACGGCCTATGTCGGCGTTGGGAAACGAGAGGAAATAAGACAATTCGTAAAGGGCAGGAAGAGGCATCAGATGATGCGGTGGAGTTTGTACTGGTTGACCATGAAATCTCGCCGTCCCAAGCGCTCAATCTTGAAAACGAAGTGGGTTGCGAGGTGATGGATCGCACGGTTGTTACTGTATCTATTTTCCGCAACCTACCCAGAAACTTATGAACGTAGATAAATCAAAAAATCGTATCGCAAAAAGGGGATAAATAGTGCGGAGGGATTTAATTGCCTGTTTGCCCTTGCTGCCCCCAATTATTAGAAATCACTTCCAGCGCCTTCGGCAATCCTTCAACCCCCTTACGTTTATCCTGTGGCCAACACTTAACTGCAAGTTGTTGTATGCAGCTTCGCTTTACGAATGTTCAAAGAATGTGCAATATTGTAGGCTTTCTCTTAATTTGTATTACAATCTGCTAATACGGTTATTTGCTCTGGAGTCAACCGTAAATCACGAGCTCACAACAACATCTTCTTTCAATAAAAGTAGCTTCTCATGAAAAAACTTACGCACTTTACTTCCTATTCGCTATTCATTGCTGGGTTACTGGCAGGGCTTTGCCTTGTGGGTTGCAGCCCAGAGCCCAAGAAAACACAAGAGCCGATTGTGAAAACTACCTATGGTTCTATTTCCGGCAGCATTGATGAGGGTGTGTTCAGTTTCAAAGGTATCCCCTACGCAAAAGCTGAAAGGTTCATGCCCCCGCAAGCGCCGGATACTTGGGAGGGCGTGCGTGACACTACAAAATTTGGCCCCATTGCCATGCAAGTTAATAGCTGGTCGCCAGAGTCTGCTATGGATGAGCAAAAGCTATTTACTGTAAATGTATGGACTCAGGGGCTGAACGACGGCAAAAAGAGGCCGGTTATGTTTTGGCTTCATGGTGGCGGTTTTGCTGTAGGGGCGAGTGACGACCCCATTACCGATGGGAAAATGCTCTCGCAAAAAGGCGATATCGTTTTAGTTTCGGTAAATCATCGCCTTAATATTTTGGGCTTTCTTGATTTATCGGCATTTGGCGACCAGTACGCGCATTCCGCCAATGTCGGCATGCTGGATGTGGTGGCAGCACTTGAGTGGGTTAATAAAAACGTCAGCAGTTTTGGTGGTGACCCTGCGAACGTAACCATTTTCGGTGAATCCGGCGGTGGTGGAAAAGTCGGTACATTGATGTCCATGCCTGCCGCAAAAGGCTTATTTCATAAAGCCATTATTCAAAGTGGTACGCTCGTAAATGTGATGACAAAGGAAAAATCCACTGAAGTTGGCAATGCGCTTGTGGATGTTCTGGGGCTTACCAAAGAAGACCTGAGCACACTTCACACTATGCCGTACAAACAGCTGGTTGAAGCGGGCAATAAAGCCTTGGAGAAAACGGTCGGCCTGAGAAAACCGGGTTCCATAACCATGTCTGGCTTTGGGCCGGTGCCCGATGGTGCGAATTTACTTCAACAACCTTTTACGCCAGATTTTGCGGATATTTCCAAAGATATTCCGCTATTAATAGGCACTACGTTTAATGAGCTGATCAAAACGGTTTACAGCGAAAAAAATCTTACCTTGGATGAAGCCAGAAAGCGCTTGGCTGAAAAATATGGCGATAACACCGATAACTATATTCAGCTGTTTGAAAAAGCCTATCCAAATTATTCGTCGCAAGATTTATTATCCATCGACACGCTTTTCCGCCCCAACACGATTGTAACGGCCGATGCGCGCGCCGCTAACACAAGTGCCCCAGTTTATTCATATCTGCTTACATGGAAAAGCACAGTTGAAGATAATACTAAAGGTTCATTTCACGGACTTGATATTCCTTTGGCATTTAAAAATATTGAGCTTGGTAAACACTGGACTGGCGAAAGTGATGACGCCAAAGCCCTTGCTGAAAAAATGAGTTCTGCATGGATTAATTTTGCGAAAACGGGCAACCCCAATGTAGAAGGCAGCTTGCCAGCATGGAAGCCTTACTCGCGCGAAAATGGCGAAACCATGATGTTTGATAAAGAGCCTAAAATCCTTAACAACCACGACAGGGAATTGATGGAACTGATCAAGTCCGTTCGTTAATTTAACGTCTAACAATGAGTGTGCAGTAAAGAATACTCTTCAATTCAAAACTCGCCGAAACAAATTGCAGGAGCAATTTGCACAGCGAAGCTGCCCGAAGGGTGAACCGCATGGATGCGGTGAGTGAATACATCCATGCTGCATACGGTTTTGAATCAAACAGTATTCTTTAATTGTGCCCTGTTAGTAACTATTAATATTAGGAAAATACCGATGAAAAAAATAAAATATGCATTTTCACTTTTAGTATTGTCGATTGCGACGTCGTTGTTTGCAGTTTCGTCGTTTGCGCAAGAGGCAGCTTCTCGCGTTGTTGAAAATGGCGGCACGGGCAAGTATTCCGCCATTATGATGACGGATGCTTCTCTGCCCACGCACACCATCTTCAGACCAAAAGATATTAATGCGTTCAAAGCTAAAAAGAGTTTGCCGTTAATTGTTTGGGGCAACGGCGCCTGTTTTGATTCGCCTTGGGAGCACGTAAACTTTTTAAATGAAATTGCATCGCACGGTTTTATGGTGATTGCGATTGGCACTATGCCGAAGGAAAGCGGTGAGCAAAATAAAGAGCGATCCACATCATCGAAACTGAAAGACGCAATGGATTGGGCAATTGCACAAAGCAGCGATAAAAATAGCGCCTATTTCAAAAAAATTGATACTAAACACATTGCTGTCGCCGGTATGTCATGTGGCGGTTTGCAAGCGCTAGAGGTTGCAGGGGATTCTAGAGTTTCCACGCTAATTGTTGCCAACAGCGGCATATTTATAGATCCGATCCGTGGCAATGCAATGCCCATGATGCCGCAATTGGATAAAACCCATTTAACAAAAATTCATACACCTACACTCTATTTGCTCGGTGGGCCTTCCGATATCGCCTATAAAAATGGCATGGACGATGTTGCAAAAATTAATCATGTACCTGTGTTTGTAGGCAACTTAGACGTTGGCCACGGCGGCACCTACGCTCAACCCAATGGCGGCGACTTTGCCAAGGTGGCAACCGCTTGGGTTAAGTGGCAATTAAAAGGCGATAAGAAAGCGGGGCAATTATTTACCGGCAAAACACCGGGCCTTTCCAAATTACCGGGGTGGAGTTTCGATAAAAAGAATATGCGCTAATACAAAAAAGTACCTAAAAATTAAAAAGGGGCCGGGATTATTATTTAATCCCGGCCCTTTTTTTATGAGCGCTTTTAATCGCGAGTAATAGATCGCAATTGACGCTAAGGGCGTCTTCATGATATTGAATGTCGCTTTTTGCAAAGCAGAAGTTTGGCTATGGCGCTTTTGGAGCCATATACATTCTGAATGTATTTAACCGCGTATTTCACAATTGGAAACCTTTTAGCATGGAATTTAGACTTGCAACTAAAGATGACGCCGATGTTATTGGCGCCTTAGTAATGAAACTAACTGAAGAAATTAGCCGAATTACAAACTCTACGCTTTTTGGTATTGATGCATCTGCCACCGTAAACAAATGTGCCGAATTAATTAAAAGTGAAAATTATGGTGCAATTATTTGCACAGATAATCAATTGCCAATAGCCGTTGCAACTTTTACAGAATCCTATGCGCTATATGCCGGTGGAAAAATTGGAATTATTCCGGAGTTTTATGTAATCCCTGAATTTAGATCATATGGTGTTGGTGAAAAGTTACACTCAAAGGTAAGGGAGCTTGGTCGTGAAAAAGGCTGGTCTTGCATCGAATTATGCACGCCACCCTTGCCGGATTTTGAAAGAACGCTAAAGTTCTATCAGAAAACCGGAATGAATCCCGTTGGTGGTAGGAAAATGCGGCAATATCTCTCTTGAATCGTTTAGTTAACAAATCGTCGCTAAACTTAACGTTATGTGAATTAATATGAATATCACAATAATCTATCTTGAAAATGAAATGCTTATTTCCAAAAAAGAATATTACTCTTGGCGTGAAATTCAGGATGAGTATGAGACGTTCAAAACATCATTGGGGCCATGGGGTGCCGAAGACGTAATCGAATATTTAAGTGAAGAGTACACTGACATATATCCAGAAGCAGCAACCCAAGTTGGCAGTTTGGTAAATGCAATCATCAATGTGGCAAAGGTTACATTTAGGAGCTAATTCAATGACTCCTTTTTTGTATAAAGTTTCACATAGCAAGCGACTGTGGTAAAAATCAATACCCGAAGCTTAAAAACTGCCGTGAAAGTTAACCTTATAGCAGGCTGGAAATGAAAATACTCGCACTAATCATCGTTTGCTTTTCGCAATTTTCATATGCAAATTGTGAAAAGAATCTAGAGGGTTTTTTGAGCGCTATATCGGAAAATAGAGATATACAGGAACAGTCTATTTTATATCCGTTGAAATACACCTATGTAGATATACAAAGTCCTGATATGTCTCTTGTAGAAAAGATGCTTAGCGAACAAAATGTTAAGGACGCTGAATTCTCAGTATACCCCCTTAAGTCAAGGCAGGAAGCTCATGGTCTAGTTCAGAAGGTATTAGAAAATAAAAAAGGTAGCGCAAAAGTGTCTGTGTTTAAACCGGATACGGACTACTCGCTTATCTATAAATTTCAACTGAAATCCGGTTGCTGGTCATTGGTTGAATACATTGATCAGTCGTTATAATGCTATTGCAAGTTGCCGCGCCACCATCCTGTCAACGTGGCGCGCAATAATTTGATTTTTTCTTGAAATGCCAACTTCCTGTTGGCATATCCGGCTTTTCTTGAGTTTTTAATTGGTTTCCATTTTCATCCAATCAAAACGCACACCATCAGAATTATCCGAGATTGCGCCTGGGCCATCTGCGAGTATTTTTCCCGTTGTAGGGTCTATGCGCAAAAACTTCTGAGTGTGTAATGACATAAGCATTAATTCACCGGTCAGCGTTTCCATCCATTGAAAGGTTTCATTGGGTGTTACTCGGCCTGATTTTA